>CALVNP010000023.1 GCA_944349805.1 uncultured Clostridia bacterium | reverse complement strand
TAAAAACATCATCTTTAAGTCGAGTGCAAACTAAAATAGTTTGTAGAAATAATGATAGCAAAACAAAGTTTTGCAAACCCAAATTCAAACTAATCAAAAATTTTAAAAAACCCATTTCTATTCATTTTCAAAATTAAACACTTAGCTTATGCTAGGTGTTTTTTTTATTTTAGTATTGATTTTATGTAATTAATGTGATATTCTTTTATCGTAAGTGAGGTGAGTATGTTTATCATTGATGTTAATAATTTATTAAACGAAAATCAGAAAAAATTAGCAAATCAATTATTTTTAAGAAATGATTCTTCTTATGTATTATTTTCAAGTCCCAAAAAACTTTCCGTATTACCTTGTGGAATTGAGAAATATAGCAGTAGTGTAAGTATTTTATATACTGACGATTATCATATTCCTTGTGTTCTAGTTAAAAAAGCTATATTGTATGCCCAAAAAGGGAATGCATTTGCGATGTCATACGAAAACAAATTTTTAAAGAGTGTAATTGTTCATAGTTTTGAAAAACCATTTAAAATATTGGGTGACAGTATTGTGAAGATAGGAAGAGTTCATCAACAAATACTTGATACATATAATGGCAATTTAATAACTGTAAATGGTAAATTGCAATATGATTGTAATGGTAAAATATATTCTGAAAGGCCGATAAATTTTTTGGAAAGAACATATTATACAAGTGAAGGTAAAGTAGAAAAAAGGGTTGTTTTAGAAGATAAAAAAGATAATGATATACAAAAATAAAATAATCATATCATATTAATTTCAAAATTAACATAAAAGTGAACATACTATCTATGGTTATGTTCCTTTTTCTTTTTTTAATAAAAATTTTATTTAATTATTTATTAATAAAAAATGAATATAATTATTTAGTTAAATAGTCTATGTATGTTTTACCATAGTTTCAATCAGTAATTTATTTTTTCAACACTTTTTGTTTGACTATTAAATAATTACCCAATTGACTAATATTGATATATATGATAGTATTACTCAGAGGTATATATGGTTTTACATTTAAGAGTAATTAAAGTAAATAATTACAATGAATATATTTTAAAAGATATAAATGATAATAAAGAATATAATCTTGTATTAGAATTTTATGGTATTTCCAATCCAAAAATTAACGACATTATTTTAATAAGTGATAAATTATTAAATCCTAATAATAAATGGTATTCACAACCATATGCTTTTGAATTATTAAACAATAAAGATAAGAATGTAAAACAATATGATTTATTAGGTATCATTTCACAAGATAAACAATATGTTTTAAAAAGGATATTTGGATAAGATGGAAAGCAGTGATTTAAAGTGGTTAAAAAAGCATTTTGGAGAAAAATTTTCGCGTTTATGCAGAGATTTATTCCCATCAATACTTGAAAACGAAGGACAACTAAAAGAAATTTTATTACAACATTTTATTCCTAATAGGGAACTTTATAACGACATAGTAAATAATAATCTTATAGATGAATTTGCAAACTATGTATCTAGTTTAGTAGATGCATCAACAAAAACACAAGTTTCTCAAAAATCTCCAGAAGATCTTATGGATGAGGCCGGATATATTCTTTATCCCGAATGCAAGACAGAAGAAGACATTCAGAAATTTAGACATTACTACTATCGTGGAAAACCAACACCAAAATATGAAGGTGGAAAACCTGAGAAATATCAAGGTGAAGAGCTTTGTACTTTTAATGGTGGTAGATTAAATACTTGTAGAGTTTGGTTTGCTGTTAAAAAAGATGTTAATAAAATAAAACGCGAAAATTTTAAAAATCCTAGAAGAGAAGATGATTATGGAGTAAGTGTAATCAGTATTCAATTTGCCAAAACAAATCCTAGCAGGTTGTCAATCAAAAACAGGTATAATCACAGTATTAAAGGTGTAAATCCAGACGCAACATATAGTAATAACTTAGACAATATAATCATAGGTCTAACAAAAGCATTTACAGATAAATATAATATATATTTAACAACTGAAAAAGGTATAGATTTTGAAATTCCAAATTATATAAAAGCTATAGATGATAGATATTACAAATACAACTTAGAAGTTAACGATATCTACTATTGCCCAAATAATTTAATAATTGAACAGGGAAAGCCAAAAATTTTAGATAAAGAAAGGTATTTACTTTTTGATTATTATGTTCTAGATAATAAAGAGAAAATGATAAAAAATTATTATGACTTTGTCTACAATAATGATTCTTCTGAAGATTCCTTTATAAAAAGTATTGGAGAAATTAAGGAGATTAAACGTATTTCAAATGAAAATGGAACAACAATACAGATTATGCCAGCAACAGGAGATATAGTTGAAATTGGACTAAATAAACATAATGAAATAATAAGCTATAAAAATTCTAATGTAATATCTATTAAAGATGATTTTCTTTATTATAACAAAGTATTAGAGTATTTAGAACTTCCAAATGTTGTATCTATTGGGAAGTGTTTTCTTTATTATAACGAAACATTAAAGCATTTAGAATGTCTCAACACTAAGTATATAGGGAGTTTTTTCCTTGGTGATAATATTATATTACAACATTTAGAACTTCCAAATGTCGAATCTATTGGAAATTATTTCCTTACTTATAACAGAACATTAGAACATTTAGAGCTTCCAAATGTCGAATCTATTAGAAATTATTTCCTTACTTATAATAGAACATTAGAACATTTAGAACTTGCAAAGGTTGTATCTATCGGAGACTATTTCCTTTTTTGGAATAATAAATTGAAGCACATACATTTGCCAAATGTTAAATCTATTGGGAATTATTTCTTAAACTGTAATGACTATATAAACAAGAAAAAAATCTTATTAAATAATAATGCTAAATCTATTAAAAATTCTTTTTCATTGTTTAATCGTTTTAAACATAGGAAAAAATACTTAACAAATAAAAATGAAAAACAGTTATAATTTAAAAAATAAAAGACATAATATTTTAAGTGAATATTAATGCCATAAATTAAAGAATAAAAATAAAAATGAACCTTAATTTTAAGTAAAAATGCTTGTTATTATGGTTCCTTTTTTATAGTTTCAAAAAGTTTATTTCTTATTGGTGCTTTATATTTTATATATAAAAGACTATATAACAATGTGAAAAATGTCTGCAAATAATAAAATTGCTGTTCGCAATTTTAATTTAATGCTCGGTTTTTCCTTGTCCCAAAAATTAAAATTTTTGGGAACCCTAAATAAAAAGTGGTGGAATGTCAAACACTCCACCAGCTTCATAGTTGGTGCCGAAGGCGGGACTTGAACCCGCACGAAGTTGCCTTCAACGGATTTTGAGTCCGTCGCGTCTGCCATTCCACCACTTCGGCATATCAAAGCTATATTATCATAAATATTGCTTTTTTGCAATAAAAATTACGAAATTTTAGCTTTAATTTTTTGTTTATTTAATTGATTCTGCAACTTTCATCATAATTGCACATTCTATTCTTTTTTTGAACAACTCGCAACCATATTCATAAATACCTGTAATGTCTCCTGTTGCGTGGTATGCATTAGCTGAACACCCACCACTACAATATAATTTCGCCCAACAATCTTTACATTTTGGTCGTGCATAAGCATTGCATAATTTAAATTTTTCTGCTATTTCTTTATTTGTAATTCCATCATTAACATTCCCTAATTTAAATTTTTCTTCTCCTACAAATTGATGACAAGGGTACAGGTCACCCCAAGGGGTAACTGCCAGATATTCTGTTCCACTACCACAACCTGCAATTCGTTTGTAAATACAAGGTCCGTGTTCAAGGTCAAGCATAAAATGATAAAATGTAAAACCATTACCATTTTTATTTCTTTCCAACATAATTTTTGCTAATTTTTCATATTGTTCTTTCACAATTTCAACATCGTCTTTAGTTAATGCATAAGGCTCTGTAGGGGAACAAACAACAGGCTCCATTGATAGCTCTGTAAATCCTAAGTCAGCCATATGCAGTATATCATTTACAAAATCGACATTATTGTGTGTGAATGTTCCACGAATATAATAGTTTTTGTTTTTGCGTTTTTCTACGAGTTTTTTAAATTTTGGGACAATTATGTCATAACTTCCTTTTCCATCTATGGTCTTTCTTAGATTATCGTGTACTTGCTTCCTTCCATCTAAGCTAAGAACAACATTGCTCATTTCTCTATTAGAAAAATCAATCACATCATCATTTATTAATAAGCCATTTGTTGTTAGGGTAAATCTAAAATTTTTGTTGTAAAGTTTTTCCCTGCTTCTTGCATATTTTACAAGTTTTTTTACAACTTCAAAATTCATTAAGGGTTCGCCACCAAAAAAATCCACCTCTAAATTATAGTGAGAACCTGAATTTTTAATTAAAAAATCTAATGCCTTTTTACCTATTTCATATGACATTAATGCCCGTTCTCCATTATATTTACCTTGACTAGCAAAGCAATATTCACAATTTAAATTGCAAGTATGAGCAATGTGAAGACATAGAGCTTTAATATTTGTTTGTCTTTTTTTAAAATCAAATGCGTAGTTTTCGTAAATATCAGAGGAATAAAGCTTGTTTTGTCTTTCAAGTTCACGAATATCTGTAATACAATCTTGTATTTCTTGTTTAGTAACAGAAGAGTCATTTTTATATTTTTTTAACATTATGTGCATTATTTCATCTTCATTCTTTTTCTTATATAAATCAATAATATCGTATGCCAAATCATCTACATTATGTATTGAACCACTGCAAGTGTCTATAACTATGTTAAATCCATTTAATTTATATTGATGTATCATATTTATCCTTATTAAATTAAAAAACCGTTCTTAGTATTGAACGGTTAGGTTACAAATAAAAATTATTTGCTTACATTTTCGCATTTTTGATTTGTAACACCACAGGAAGTTTTGCAAGCTGATTGGCAAGAAGTTTGACACTCTCCACATCCACCTTGTTTTAAACTTTTTGTTAAATCTCTTGTATTTAAAGTTTGAATTCTTTTCATATATACCTTCCTTCAAAAGAAATTATCTCAAAATTGAAAAATATTTGTCAAGCATAAATAAAGTATTAATAAAAATTTTCTCAAACACTTTGTAAAAAAATATATTTATGGTATCATCATAATAGGAGATGGATATGAGAAAAGTTTTGTATTTTATTTTTTCATTGTTGGGGTTAGCATATATAATATTTATGGGGCTGTATGCAATAAACTTGATACATCCTTTTATGGAAAATGTTATATCGCTTGAAGTAATAAATATGATAACAACTTGGGGTTCGTTAGTAGTAATTGGGGGATTTTGTTTTGTTAATTTTTTTGGAAAATCCTTAAAAATAATATTTTTTATACTTTTAGTTTTGGCTGTTGTACTATATGTTCTAGCATATGGTTTTCCAGAAATTTTTGTTTAAAACTCAATATAAGGAAATAATATTATAGTGAAAAAAAATTTTTTATTGGTAGATGGAAATAGTTTGGCATATAGGGCATATTATGCCCTTCCTTTTTT
>CALVNP010000022.1 GCA_944349805.1 uncultured Clostridia bacterium | reverse complement strand
CAATATGTGTCTGACTGCGCTTTATGATGAATTTCATATTTTCTTTTTTTTGTATTGTAAAGGATAAAATAATTGAAATCCACTTCTTTTAATCTTTCAGAGATGAAATATACATCATTTTTAATTTCAATTAACATTTTTTCTCCTTATTTAAAGCAAGGAAGTGCTGGCAATAGCCAGCAAGCACTTTGCTTTAAAATTTTCTACGAAAATTTTACTTCCTTGCGATTACTCACCAACAGTGGTATGAGCTTCCTGAATAGCTGTAACAATATCACTAAATGGACTTGAAACAGTTGCAGAAATATTAGAAATTTTAGCTTGACCATTTGGTCTATCACAGATAAGATCAGCATACTTAACCAAGGTTGCAGAATAAGTTGGATAGCCTGCATTTTGTTTAAGAACTTTTCCATCGTCACCCTCAAGCCATTTCCAATCACAAAGTTGATGAAGAGTAAAGTCGTTAGTGTTTAATAAGTACATTGTTCCATCTTCAACAAATCTATCAGCAACAACAGGTATACCGTTGTAAGTGATAGCTTTATATCCACCACTCAACTCTGTTACATCAATATTTCTTTTAAATTTTGTTAAATAATCCTGATAAGCTCTTCTAACTTTTGTTGAGCAAGAAATGAAATTAATTTCACTTCCACTTGCTTGTTCAAGAAAATCTATTGCGTCTTGAATTAGAATGTCAGAAATTTCAGTAGAAGTATTGGAAACATAAGGATTAAGCCAAGGATAATTAGCTTTTGTAAGACCATATAAAGTTTCACCTGTACCAAAAATTGCACCAAGTCCTGTAATTTCATATCCTTTAGAACCTTGAACATAAAGTTTTGAGCCACTTGCGATTGTTGTACTAAAACTAGATTCAAAATCTAAATATATTCTTTTGTTTGTTCTATCAACAAATGTTACTCTATAACCACTTGCTCCATCAATTTTTGTATCTGCATTATAAATGTCTACAACCATACCTTCTATAAAATTTCTTACATCGTCAAGTTGTAAATATTTTTCAGATGAAGAATAAGCTTTTGTTGTTGTTCCTAAAAGACCTGTTCCATCACCATATAACATTCTGCCAAGATTAAAACTACTTGCTTTAATTAACCCTTCCATTTCATCATTTAAAAGATTAACAAAAGCACCAGCATTATTTGCAGAAGCTCTTACAGCCTTATCAGAAATTTCAATTTTTCCATATAAGTTTTTTAAAGCAGTTTTAAATTGAACATAATTATTCCCTGCTGCTTTTGGAAGTGGGTCTGTTTCATCACCAGCCCCTATTCCACCATTAATGCCATAAGGGGCCAACTTGATTATTTCTTTACCCCAAACATCTTGTGAAGATTGTTTAATTTTGCCAAGAAGAGGGTTAGCATTTATGTTTAATTGATTAGCAACAACACCAAGATAAACACTTTTTAACGCCTCATTAGCACTCGAAATTGAAACCATAATATTCTCCTATTTAAAATATTTTTCTACAATTTTTTTTGCATCTTTTAAGTTTGATGGACGATAAACCTCCTTAGAAGAAGGCATTACTCCATCTGAACCAGAAATAACCATAGGACTACTTTTTACATTTTTTAAATAATTTTCTAAAATTTGTTTTTTAATGTTTTCATTATTAAAAATATAGTTATTTAAAAAATCTTTATCATCAATTAAGTTTTTCGGTTCTTTGTAATTTTGCATAGCAATTTTAGACCACGCAAGTTCAAGTACTTTTTCATTATTTTTAAGTTCCGGATTGCTTAAAATATACTCAGAAATTTCCTTTGAAAATTTTTTTGCTTCTGGATTTTCATCTAAAAAGGAGGCGACACGCTTATTCCAATTTTCATCATCATAGACTACTTTATTTTTAGAATTTTCCAACTCGCTTAATTTTTGACACTTTTTAGTAAACTCTGCCTGCAAGTTGTTATAGGCAACAAGTAAACTTTCAGCATCTTTAAATTTACCAAGGGAGCCATCGTTTGAAGATTTAGAGGTGCCAACAATACAATCACTTTGCACTTGTTCTTCAATTTCTGGTTGTTCCCCAAAAACATTTTCTTCCATATTAATTTTCTCCTGACAATTTTATAAATTCTTTATGAACCCTTATATGTTTTAATAATTCTTCTTTTTTACTATCATCTAAATCGTTAGAAAGTATAAAAGATGTGTGCTCATCAATATGAAGTTTATGATTATCAATTTCACAAACATCAGGAAGTTTATCACTTAAAAGCATAGCATTTTCCTTGCTAGCCCTTTTTATATGTTGTTCATTTAAGTTTTGAGCATTTTCCCAAATACCAAAACCCAAAAGTTCAAGAGCTTTAACTCTCATACTATTACTCAATTTCCCATTTTCATCTTGAAGAAGTCCAGCATTTAAAAGTTCAAAAACCATACTTCTGCGTTGTGCCAAACTTTCATTAATTTCATTTTCCGTTTCAAAAACAACTTCGTCTGAAGTTATATCATTAGCAGAAAAATACAACACTTCAAGTTCACCATTATCGCCAACAATTTTTAACAATCTTGGCAGTGTTGCAAACTGCTTGTAAAGTCTTAAAACCATTTGTGCCATTTTCCTTAATGCCTGCCTTATATTTTCAGCAGTTATAGAAATTCTTGTTTCATCTTGATCAATAAGAAGTTGCAGTGCTGTACCACTTAAACTATTTGTAAGTGTGCTATCATTTAAAATGTCAGATGTACCACTAACCAATGAAATTTCATTTAGAAGTTTTTCTTCTTCATAAGTAAAATCAATAGGTACACTTCCATTACTCATAAATCTTGGAGCAGATGAGCCCTGCCTATACACAAGTACTTTACCAGGGCACAACCCCTCTTCTTCTAAATTGTCTGTGTCCACAGAACCATCTTCAACCGTTAATATGCCCATTGACAGCCTGTTTAAAAATTCGTGTTTCCTGTTTTTTATTGTGTTATATGAGCGTTGCAATGGTATTACTCTTTCAACAACACTTGTGCCCCAAAAACTACCAGCTTGATCGCAAGCCACTTGTCTAATAAAAGGAAAACCTCTTTTATTTCCTTCCAAATTTATATAAGGCAATTCTCCTACATATAAAAGCTTATTTCCTGCAACAATAATAAGTCTTCCATTAGGAAATTTTATTGTTGGAGCTTCATATTTTTCAATAACAACTGCATAATTATCTCTTGTTGATGATATAACTTTGTTTACATTAGTATTAAATCCTAATCCACCTAAATTTCTTGAGATTCCGTCTAAAGAAAAAACATTTATAGTTTCCCCCTCAACATCAACTCCCCATTTATTTTTTATATCATCTATATGATAAGCTTTTGCGTGAATAATACTTCTGCAATCTTCTATTTTTGAACAATTTACGCTTTCAGGATAAATTTCAAATGGTGAGATAGCTGATATTTCCACATCACCAGAATTTATTTTTTCCCCTTTACTATTTTTTGCTAATAATTCACCAGAATTGCTATTCCAAGTAACCTTGTAAAAAGAAGTTCCACAAATTTCACTCCACTTTGTAGCTTCTGTAATAACATTATAAATACCAAGTTTATTGTAAATTGAATTAACAATTCTTTTTGAAATTTTTGCAGTTTTAATATCTTGCTCATCTCCAGAAGAAGGAATAACCGACATAACAGGGCGTACTCTTTGAAGTTTTGCAAGTCTTCTTTCAACAAGTGGTGCAATGTGATTATATACTTCGTGCTCTTGCCAAAAGAATTGTTTTTGGAAGTCTTCAATTTCTCCATTATAACCAATTCCACAATACTGATTTCCCATAACGAAGTTCATATTTAATTGCCATTGTGCTTCAAAACTTTTTCTATCCTGTTGTCTGTTTTTAAAATCCTTTATAACCTCTTCAACTAATAATTCTTCAACATTTTTCATACTTTCTCCTTTAATTTTTTACCAATCTTTTAGGCGAGTAAGGTGCATCTAAACTTTTGGGAATGATAGATTTTCCAAGTTCAAAATATAGTTTTTGTTTACAATCTTCGCAAAAATGTATTTTAGGACTGAAATGTTTTTTTGTGAAAATACAATAATTTGCATCATTTTTACAGCCCACCATTTCACACTTTACTTTATAGTTAATTTGATTAATCATTTTCTTCCTCCTCTAAAAGTTTAATCAACCTAATTCGTTCAGCTTTTAGCTCTTCATCAGACATTAATTCAATTTCTTCTTTTGATAAATTTCCATATCTTTCAAGCAAAATTTTCATTGCAGAAATGTCAGGAGCAAAATGCTTTGTTGTTATTTTCTTTTTCGACAATTTCGCTTTACCATCTTCATCAAAAGAATATTCAGCAACAATTTCATCTGCGTCATAACCCAGAGCTCTTTTAATTAAAGCCTTCTTCAATTTCTTTTCGTTTAATTCCTCCATAAAACCCTTCTTGCAGTTTTAGCATTAAAAAAATTACCGTCTTTAAAAAAACGATAATCTTTTTTCAACAATATTCTATTTTAATTAATTTAACTATTCAATATTAACTGCCAAAATTTTAATACCCACTCATAAAGTCGGCATTTCTAGCTCTTTTAATTATAAGCCAAACAGCAACACCAATAATTCCAGCTCCTCCAATTCCACCAAGAGTCCACCATAACCAATTTAAGTTTGTCCCAGAATTTTCAGATTTTTCAATGTTAGCTATAAGTAAAAAGTTATTGTTAGTAGTTCTAAATATAATTTCTTCATCTGTTGCAGAACAATCTTTTAAGAATTTTTCTATAGAATCTGATGTGTTTCCTGCTTGCCAACCTTTAAACTCGTACCCTTCCTTTACTTCAATTCTTATAACCACATCAGAATCTCTTGAAATTGTCCCTGAGAATATGTAGTTATTATCAGAAGAATATTCATAAGGAATGTCGTTTATATAGATTGTTGCACAATTTTCAGCACTCAGCGAAGTCCTCATAGTCATATCACACACCTGACTTGTAAATATAGCTCTTAATTTATATGTTTGCTTACTATTTTCTGGAAGAGGTACATAAAGGTAATTATTATTAACAGTTTGAGATTCTGTAAATGTAAACCTTAATGTTATAGCTTGTCTTGCTAATTGTCTATCATCTGTCTGGTTAGCATCTGGTACTTTACCAAGTTTTGCAGGTGTTAAAATTTCAGTTCCATCATCTTCATTAATTGTAACCCAAACCCATTGAACAAAACCATAGTTTTGTGCAGGTACAGCTTCAAACTGATATTCACCATCAATAGCTAAAGAGATTTCATCAATAGATTCTCTACTAATTTGTGCACCTTTAATTTTTACTCCACCTTGAGAAAAATCTCCACTTTCAACCGTAAAACCATAATTTATTGTACTAGTATTAATTGTGTAAAGTCCAGAAGTTATGCTAGAAATTTGTATGGTTGTGCTATATTCATCATTATCTTCACTTTCATTTTTTAAATTTATTTCATCTTTTTTGATATTACTAATTTTATAATATAAACTTTTTCCTTCTTCAATTTTAGCAGAAATTGTTACACTTTCTCCAAAATCAAAAGTATTAGTACTTGAAGAAGTAGCAGAAGCAGTTATTGTAAATTCAACATAATCAGGTGCTGACACACTGATAGAAAAGTCTTCAAACACTTGTAAAACTATATGGTTATCAGCTTTAACACACCAAGTTGTATCAAAATCCCAGGGATAAACTAAATTCCACATTGTAGTATTTTTGAATGTTGCTTCATCTTTTAAAATAGAGGAATCATTCATTATTGAACAATTTGTCAGTGTATAAGAAGTATTTTCGCCGACCAAACTTCCAGAATTTGAAAATCCATAATTATAAGCAATGCTATTATAATCAGGAAGATACACACCTGAAGAGATTTTACCAATAAGCAAACCAATTTTGGGCTGAATATCTGAGTTAGTTGTACTCGCAGACATTTGTAAATATGTAAAATTGTTTATAATTTTACCTTTTAAAATTAAGCCAACTAAACCACCAACATAAATATTATAAATAGGTTGTAACTCTGTTCCATCATCATCTTTAGTTACAGTTACTTCAATTAAATTTTCATTACTTGAATTATATACAAAGGAGTTGTTTATAATACCATTTTGCATTTTACCAACAAGACCACCTACAGCAATTTCTGTTGCTGTCAAGCCTTTTCCTCTTACATTTATACTAACATTAGAATAGCAATTTTTAATTTCTGTACCTAGAGCACTTCCAATTAAACCACCAGCATAGATTGATTGTTTCGATTCAACATTAATAGAGCCAGAAACAACTACATTTTCAATTGTAGAACCTTCGGAATAATTAGCTAAAGCCCCTACAGTATTTAATGTAGAAGAAGTGTTCCATACAATATTCAAGTTTTTAATAGTTGCCCCAACAAGTTTGTCAAATAATCCATCAACAAGTTTGTCAAATAATCCATCATCATCTTCATTCACAGTTTGAGATAATGTAATAGTGTGTCCTTTCCCATCTAATGTTCCACTAAAATTTATCTGTTCAAAACTGCTTATAGTTATATCATTGTTTAAATAAAAACTATTTGAAGAATTATTTAATATGTCATAAAATTTATCACCACTTGTTATTGGAGTACTTTGTGTTGTTGATGTGTCTACTCCCGTTGATGCATTATTTATTATTAATCCATCATCATTTAAAGCATAAGTGTTTTTGAAATTGACAAAAGAAAAACAAAAAACTGTCAAACAAAATGCAAGAATTAGGCAAATTATTTTTTTCAAAATGAACACCTCACTATTTGTATTATTTTATCTAAATATAACATAATTATTAAATTAAACAAAATTATTTTGACAATTAATAATATTTTTTTGACAATTTTCTAATTAATTTTTCTTTATCTTTTTGTACATCGCTTTTTATATTGATTTTTTTAGGCACTTCTGGCCTACTTGAAATATAATATCTTAATTCATCTAATGCGTGGTCATCTTTTTTTATAGGATTATCGCCGTCACCCCAAAAATAACCTTTAATTTCCCTTATTAAATTTACACAATTTTTAAAAATAAATAATTTTGCTTTTCCATCAACATTTTTTAAATAACTTTTAACTCTTGAAATTCCTGAAAATAAATTTTTATCAACCTTAGGGTTAGCTAAAATTCCATTGTCATAAAAAAGCTCAACAACACTTTTTTCTGAGGCGAGAGTTCTTTGATTTGCAGCACTGTCAATTAATGTTGAAATCATACCATTACTTGCTCTAAACCACCCCAACCTATTTGATATTTCCTTAATTTTATTAGAATGATAGATAATATCTTTTTTTGCTTCATAATGTTCAGCAATGACATAAACATTTCCATCATAATCAACTGCATACCAATGAGCTGATAATGGATTATTTAAACCAGGGTCAATAGAAATATTATCATACCATTCTTTTGGGACATCAAACGGTTCAATCACGTGTATATTTTCATCAAATTCTGAATACACTTGTCCACCATTATTAACAAATCTTCCATACTTTCTACTTTCAAGTTCTGACGGACTCATACTTTCTGTTAGCAATTTTATTTCGTTTTTATCTAAAAAAGGATTATCTTCCCATTCTATATGTTCGCACCAAACTTCTGGATTATTCTTTTCATTCAAATATATTTCATTATAAACCCAAGTTAACCCTTTAAGTGGAGTCATAGTTCCAAAAATATCACCTTTTTTGTCAAACACACGCATCAAACATTCATAATAAATATCTTCTGGTGGTTCTTCGTCAAACCATACAAAATCAACACTTGCTCCCTGAAATTTTTCTCGACCTTGATCTGCACTTTTAAAATATATTTTACTATCAAGTCCAGATACATTTTTTAAAATAATATAATCGATAATACCATTTTCATAGCCATCTTTTCTGCCTTCTACCATACACACATCAACAATCCAATCTGGATTTATATAGTGTAAAATTTTGCTTTGTGCCACTTCCCTTTGAACTTGACGAGAAACAGAAACCACCCAACCAATTACACTGTTTTTGTTGTTTTTAAATGGATGATTACCCCTTGCAAGCCACACACTTTCAACTGCACCACATTCTGTTTTTCCACTTCTATTTCCTCCAAAAACCCACCTATTTCTCTTTTTACATTTGTGAAAAAGCATTTGTTTTTGATGAACTTTTTTACCTGTATTATATCGCAAAAGAGCATTTTTCTGATATCTTTTATTAATTTCATTATTTATTTCATATAATTTTTTTATTATTTCTTTCAAGATTTCCCCCTAGTACAAAAAAAATCGCAAAAAGGCAAAATATAACAAAAAAATTAATGCCAAATTTACGATTAAAGTTTTAAAATATTTCAATGAAAAAAATATTTTTTTTAATATTAATTATTTTGGGTATAAACTGTAAAACAAATATAAATTTTGCAAATGCTTCATCAGAAGAAATAATCTATGCAAGAATTACAACCAACAATGTTTGTTTTTATTCAGCTCCTAATGACAGTTCTGCCTTATTTTACTTGCCCAATTCTTACTTTGTCCAGCTGTTAGACAATGCAGGAGAATACTATTATAGTGCTAGATATTTAGATTTATATGGTTATGTAAAAAAATCTGAAATCACAGTTGTAAAAGGGACACCACTTACTCCATTTGCAGAAAAAATCTCATTTAGGGTGATTTCATTAAACGGTTTAGAACTAAGGTCGGCGCCCAAAAGTAGCTCACCTTTTGAAATTTTAGATACTGTACCATATTTAGAAACCGACTTAGTTTACTATGGTAATATGATTGGTGAAGCAATGGTACCTGAATGCACTAATGTTTGGTACTATTGCAAATATCTTGATGGCACAAGGAGTACAATGGGTTTTTTATATTCATTGTTTTGTGACAAACTGACCAATATACCAACAAACACTGAAATTTTAGAAATAAGAACTGAACCTATATTTGTTGAACCAGAAAATACAGGGGCAATAAGCACAATAAATTTTTCATCACCAACTCAGATACTAATTGTTGTTGCCGTTTGTATGCCCTGCCTTTTAATTATATATTTGTTGTTTAAACCAACGAAAATTACAAATAAAGAAGGTAAAGTAGAAAAAGTTAAAAAAATTAAGCGACTTAAAAAAAGTGATTATTATGAAATTGATGATTAGTTAGCAAGTGATAACTTTTTATAATTGTTTATAATTTTGTTTAGATAACAATCATCAAGTTTAACGACATCATCTTTACAATTTTCAGAGCACAAGTCAAAAAGCCATTTTTCTTTTTCTAAACTGTTTTCAATTTTTTCTTGATTATACCCATTTTGATTTAAAACAAATGATGCTTGTCTTAAAGCTTCGTCAATTCGTCTATATGTTGTCCTTTCGCTAATACTAAAGTGGTTTGCTAAATCTTTTATACAATAACCGTCCATATATCTAAGTATGATAATTTTAGCAAGATTTTTATCTATGCCTTTAATAGCATAATCAGCAAGAATTTTCAAATTTATTAAAGCTTTTTTCCTTTCTGAAAGATTAATTAAATTGTATGTTAAATTGTAAACATCATTGTAAGCACAAGCACTTCCACTCATAACTCCCCCATTTAATGCCCTTGCAGAAAAAACCTTGTCTATGGAATTTATAATTTTTGGTAGGTGCCTATAAACCATAAAAATTGTTTTTGTCCAAGATTTTAAATTCATTAATTCCCCCATTTTTGATTATATATCACCCAAATTGCAGCATCAAACAATTTGGGGTAATTTTGTAAAAAACTTCTAAAATTTTTCTATTTTTTACAAAATTGTCTATTTTTTGACCTTTTATAGAACTTATGTTCTATGATATAAGCAAAAATTTGTCAAAAGTTTGTCAAGTTTAAAAAAAATATAAAAAAATTACAGAAGTTTTTTTCTGTAATAATTTTAAATTTGTATAATAATAAATTCAATCTTAACTGCCAAAAAATTAATTATTAAATCTGAACAACATAACATCGCCATCTTGAACTACATAATCTTTTCCTTCAATTCTGACCTTTCCTTTTTCCTTTGCTTCAACATATCCACCACAGTCCAAAAGTGTTTGATAATTTACAACTTCAGCTTTTATAAAACCTTTTTCAAAATCTGTATGTATTTTCCCAGCTGCCTGTGGAGCTTTTGTTCCCTTTTTGATTGTCCAAGCTCTCACCTCTTTTTCCCCTGCTGTCAGAAAACTCATAAGCCCCAAAAGGTCATAACTTTTTACCACAAGTTTTTCAAGTCCACTTTCCTTAATACCCAATTCCTGCTTAAAAAGTTCTTGTTCTTCTTCAGGTAATGTAGAAATTTCTTCTTCAATTTTAGCACACATTGAAACAACTTCTGCGCCTTCTTTTTGAGCATATTCTCTTACTGCTTTTACATATTCGTTATCTTCTTTGCCGATTTCATCTTCATCAATATTAGCAACATAAATTACAGGTTTTGTTGTCAACAAAAACAAGTTTTTTACAATTGGTAATTCTTCCTTTGTAAATTCTAAAATTCTTGCTGGTTTACCATTTTCCAAACAATCTTTGATTTTCCTCAACACATCAACTTCTTGAATTACACTTTTTTCACCCGTTTTAACCAACTTACTACCACGCTCAAATCTCTTTTCCACGCTTTCTAAGTCCGATAAAATTAGTTCCAAATTTATAATTTCGATATCTCTTTTGGGATCAACACCATCATTTACATTTATAATTTTTTCATTTTTAAAACATCTAACAACTTGGACAATTGCATCACATTCTCTGATATGACTTAAAAATTTATTTCCGAGCCCTTCCCCCTTACTCGCCCCTGCAACAAGTCCTGCAATATCTACAAATTCAATAGTTGCTGGAGTGATTTTTTCTGTTTTATAAAGCTCTCCCAACTTATCCAATCTTTCATCTTTAACTGCAACAATGCCAACATTTGGTTCTATAGTACAAAATGGATAATTTGCACTTTCTGCTCCTGCTTTTGTTATTGCATTAAACAATGTACTTTTCCCAACATTTGGCAAACCCACTACACCAATTTTCATATGTTACTCCCTTTAAATGTTATAATTTTAAACAATATTTCAAAAACTTGAAAATAGTTATTTACAACCATATAATCAACCTTGCCTATAATATTTTGATATGGTATACCACCATACTTTGTTGAACTGTCAGTCGTATTTCCCCTGTTATCCCCCATTAAAAAAACCTTGTTTTGTGGTACTTGATAAAACTCGTAAAATTTTTGATTTACCTTATCCATTACAAAAACTTTATTTTCAATTTGTTTACTTAACATAATTTCAAATGCTTCTTGTTGCTGTTTGTTACCTTGAATACTTTTTAAATAACTTTCTTCCACCTTAAAAGATTGTAAACAATCTTCATAATTTTCTACTCCATTAGGGATTCTATAAAAATATACATCTCCATTTTCGTCAGCGATGAAGCCAACTAAATCTCCATCAAATCCCATTATTCTCTTTATTACAGTTGTTCCTTCTTCCGTTGTTGCAACTACAACATCTTGAAATTCACCTTTATTATTAGTGTCTACATAAACACCATTAGTATCTGTTCCTGATGAATTAATGGTTGGATACATAGACTGCCCTTTAACAGGATAATATTCGTGTGTGTAAATAAAAACAAACAAGCTTAAAAATAAAGCTAGTATAATTACAAATATTACAAATGATACTTTATTTTGTGTTGTTTTTACTTTCATTATTCTCCTTCACGGGTGTACAACCACAATAGTTTTGTCGATACAGTCCGTATTCTTTGCTTAACTGTAAACTTCTAAGATAACCATTCTTTTTCTTAAAATCTGAAAATAGGAACTTAACATTAAATTCTTTTTGTAAAGAATCCCCAATTTCATTAATCCAAACTGCATTTTTGTATGGACTTACGGACAATGTTGTTGTAAAGTATTCAAAATTGTTTTGTACAGCTAAAATTGCAGTTTGTCTCATTCGTAAATAATAGCATTTTTTACATTTTAATGAGCCTTCACCCAAATTTTTACAATCAGAAATATCCCTGAGATATTGTTGATTGTCATATTCTCCTATTATATAATTAATTTTCAATTTTTCAAGTAAATTTACCTGTTCTTTCAATCTTCGTTCATATTCGTCAAAAGGTACTATATTAGGATTATAAAAAAACACCGTAATATTGAAATACTTGTTTAATTTTTCTAACACAGATGAAGAACAAGGAGCACAACAACTATGCAATAATAATTTAGGTTTATTATGCAAGTTATTTACAATTTTTTCAAATTCTGAATAATAGTTAACCACGAATATCTTTCTCCTCAATGTACTGAACCAAATTCATACTATAAACGCTATCTTCTCCAACTATAATATGATCTTCAAGTCTAACATTATTAATTTTCAAGAACTCTTTTAAATTTTCTGTTGTTTCAACATCTGCTTTGGAAGGTCTAGGATCAGCACCTGGATGATTATGTGCAAATATCACTGAACTTACAGATTTATTTAACAAAAACAAACTTAAATCCTTTTTATCTATGGCAACATTATTTTTACCACCCACAGAAATAGTTTTTTCTGCTACAACTCTACCTTTATTGTTTAAACCTGTAACAATAAATTCTTCATTAGATTTATTTTCTAACCTTGGTTTGAAATATGCAATCATATCGCCAATGGTGTTAATTACAGGATTTTTACCTAACCTATCAATTTGATATCTTCTAAATATTTCTGGCAAAAGCTTAATAATTGTTGCAGACCTTTCCCCTAAACCAAATATATGAACAAGCTCGGAATAATCAGCATCTAAAACTTTAGAAAAGCTTCCAAAATGATTTAAAAGTTCGTGTGCAAGTGGATTTGTATCTTTCCTTGGAATGATTAATGTCAAAACAAATTCTAGGGCATTGATATCGTTTAACTTATCAAAACCAACTTGCTTTATAGTTTCAAGTAATCTTTCCCTATGTTTATGATGTGTGTTTTTCTTCTGTTCCATATTCTAGTATTATATCACAGAAAAAAATTAATTAATAGCATTTGACATTATTTTTTTAATTTGATAACTTTATGAAAAGGGGGCAAAATGAAGATAGGAATTTCAGCAGATTCAACCTGCGATATACCAAAAGATATTATTGAAAAATATGACATAAACATTATACCATTGTATGTGAATCTTGAAGACGAACAATACACAGAAGCAGAAATTACACATAGTGAAATATATGATTTTGTTGCAAAAACAGGAGTTTTACCAAAAACTTCTGCCAGAACAGTTATTGATTATAAAGAAGAATTTGAAAAACTTAGAAAAAAATATGATGCAGTTATTCACTTCTCACTTTCTTTTGAAATTTCTAGTACGGGAAACAATGCTTTGCAAGCATCAAAAGAACTAGAAAATGTCTATGTGATAGACACAAAACAACTCTCTTCAGGTTCAGGTATATTGGTTTTGTCTGCTGTGGACAAAATCTATGAAGGAAAAACCTTGACAGAAATTATTAACGAACTTGAAGGTGAAGCAGATAGAGTTCAATCTTCCTTTATAATAAACAAATTAAACTACTTATACAAGGGTGGTAGATGTTCAGCTGTTGCAGTTTTTGGTGCAAATTTGCTTAAATTAAAAATAAGAATACAATTAATAAATGGCAAAATGGAAGCAACAAAAAAATATATGGGACCATTAAAATCGGTTTTGCCTAAATATGTAGACGATATAATAAAAGAAAAGCCACCTGTTTTAAAAAGATGTTTTGTAACTTCATCATCTGAAATGGAAGATGTAAAACCTGATATTATAGAAAAAGTAAAAAATTTAGGATTTGAAGAAGTGATACCTATGCAAGCTGGAGCAACAATTTGTAGT
>CALVNP010000021.1 GCA_944349805.1 uncultured Clostridia bacterium | reverse complement strand
TTATACTAGGTGTGATTTGCTATTGTGGCTCAGTTGGTAGAGCAACGCATTCGTAATGCGTAGGTCGTGGGTTCGAATCCCACCAATAGCTCCAAAAAATTCAAAAAATTTCTTATTAAAATGATGCTGTGATTAATATGGAAATAAAAAAAATTAATTCTTTAAAAAATAGAATGGGAACAAATTCTTATTTGATAATGGATAATAATTCTGCAATTTTAATTGATGCAGGCATATCTCCTGATGATATTTTAAAGTATAATATCAATTTAAAAGCTATTTTCCTGACACACTGTCATTACGATCATATAATGTTTTTAAATGAACTATATAATTTTTATAAATGTGACATTTATATTTCAGAAAAAGATAAGAATGGAATCTTTGATGAAAGTATTAATTTGTCAAATGTTTTTAAAAGAAATTTTACGTTTGATGGAAATAAATCATCAATAAAAACCTTTAAAGATAATGATATTATACAAATTGGAAATTTTAACATAAAATGTTTACTTACTCCAGGACACACAGCTGGTAGTGCGTCTTTTTTGATTGAAAAAAATTTATTTAGTGGTGATACACTCTTTGCAGAAAGCATTGGAAGAACGGATTTTAAGACATCTTCCCCACTAGAACAAAAATCAAGCCTAGAAAGGCTTGAAAAAGTTGATTTTTTAAAACTATACCCTGGTCATAGTCGAATGTCTGACATAAATGAACAAAAAACAAATATCAAACAATGGTTATCAAACTATTAAACTAAAACTACATCTATTTTTTTCAAGGTCAACAGATTTTACAAAAACATTGACTTTTTGACCAACTTTTACAATTTGATAAATTCTTGCGTCGTTTTTTGTTGTAGCATCTTGAATATGTAAGAGTCCTTCTGCCCCATTTTCTAGTTTAATTATTGCCCCAAATTGTAATAGTTTTATTACTTCTCCACTGTACATTTCTCCAACTACCAAATTTTTTATAGCTTGAATTTTAGGATTATCGTAAAGTTGTTTTAGACCTAAAGATACTTTTTTGTTTTCCTTATCAATTTTTATAACTCTAAATTGTCTTGTTTCTCCAACTTTTAAAACTTGATCAACACTTTGTATTTTATCATAAGAAATATCTGATATGTGGAGTAAACAGTCAATGCCTCCAACATTGATAAAAGCACCATAAGGCATAATTTTACTGACTGTACCTTCAACTATTTTATTGATAAAAATGCTTGCCCAAAATGCTTTTTGATTTTGCTTATACAGTTGGTCAGCTAGCATTTTAACCGATGCTACAATAGTTTTATTATTTCTATTGATTTCAGTTGCAATAGCTTCTAGTTGTTTATTCTTTAATTTTCCTATATAACCAATTTCTTTACTTGAAATTTCATCTTCAGGAACAATTATTTCATATTCGCCCAGCTTTGAGTATAAACAACCATTTTTAATTGATGATACAACAAATGTAAATTTTGAACCTAGTTTTATTTTTTCAGCTGTTTGTGAACCAATTAATATTTCATCGGCCAATTTTTTTGATGATATAATCATACCATCTTCAGTTTTTTTATCAGATATTATAACTTTATATCTATCTCCAATTTTAACATTTTCATAATTTAAAAAATCTTCCTTAGGAATAAAGGAGTCCCTTTTACCACCGATGTTAAATATTACTCCATCATCTCTCTTTAAAATAACGACACCTTCTACCATTTTGCCTGCAGAATATGTTTGAAATGATTTTTCAATTTCATCTAAATTAAACTGCGTTTCCATTATGATCCCCCTGCTCTAAACTGTCTGTTTCAGAAGTATAAATTTCAACATCTTCATCAGTTAAAAAATCTGGAACTTCTTCTTGTTCTGGCAACTTGAAATCATTGTACAAGCTATCAGATTTCTGTTCATCTTCAGTTTTTATTAATGCTATTCTTTCTAACAACTCTTCGTAATTTGGTAAATCATCAATGTTTTTTAAATCAAATCTTTTTAAAAATTCATCGGTTGTTCCAAAAAGCAATGGCTTCCCTACTGCATCTTTTCTTCCTACAACTTCAATCATTTTATGCTCAGACAAAAGTTGAACTGTATAATCACAATTTACTCCCCTGATTTCTTCAATATCTAATTTTGTAACAGGTTGCTTGTAAGCAATTATCGCTAAAGTTTCAAGTGCAGCTTTGGTAAGTGCTTTCTCACGAATTGGATTTAAGATTGTGGATATAAAGCTTGAATATGCAGGATTTGAACATAACTGTATTTTGTCTTTATATTCAATTATATGTATACCATTTTCTTCACACAATTCTGCTTTTAATTCTTCAACAGCTTTTTTTATGTCTTTCATAGTACAATCTTCAAGACTTTCAAAAGCAGTAAGCTGAATTCCTTCACCAGCAACAAACAATGTTGATTTTATAATTTCCTTCAAATTTTTCATTTTTGCTCCCATATATCGTTTTCAAATATTTCTATTTCAGCAAAAGCAGATGTTTGAACTGCTTTTATTATTTGCAATTTTAAAAGCTCTAAAACAGCTAAAAAAATATTAATTAATTCACTTTTTGTTTGGTCTTCCTCAAACAATTCAGAGAACTTTAAATGTTTATTTTCTTTAATTAAACTTTTAATTGAAACAATTTTTTCTGCAACAGTAAATCTGTCTTTCTGAATTTTTTTAGGTTCATCTTTAATTATCTTTTGATCAGCTTTTGCTAATATTCCCACAAAAGCATCTAACAATTTATCTAGTACCATATCTTTTAGTACAAATCTTGGTTCCCCTACACTTGAATCGGGTGCTTTATACATTTTGTCAATATCTTCAATTTCTTTTAATTCCTGGCTTGCTTCTTTAAATATTTGATATTCTTTTAATCGCTCCAATAACAATTTTTCTTCATCAATTTCATCAGGTTGATTTTCTTCAGGTCTTGGTAGTAAGCTTTTAGACTTTATTTCAATAAGAGTTGCTGCAACTGTAATAAATTCTGTTGCTCGCTCCATATCATAACTTTTCGCCAATTTTAGCCTCAATATTATCAAAATAATAAATAAAAAAACTTC
>CALVNP010000020.1 GCA_944349805.1 uncultured Clostridia bacterium | reverse complement strand
TTTGCTTAAACATAATAAAACGCACGAGTATCGTTTAATAGTAAAACGAAATCAACCATTTAAAAGCTTTGAAGTGTCGTTGATAAAAAGCATAATTAATGAATTAACAAAAGTTGCTGAATTCAATATTAAAGAACCAACCTATCTTAACAGAATGCAAAACACTGCAATAGAAAAGGCAATTTGCGACTCCCTTAGTGAGACATCAGGGGAAACGCTTTTAGGTTTAATAAATCAGCTTGGTTTGTGGATTGATAGAACTTATGAAGGCAAAAGAACATCGTTTGGTATTATATTAAATGAAAATCAAAGTATTCAAAACAAGATGGACAATCTTAAATATGGTAATGTTTTTCAAGGTGACTTTTCTGCATTGTTATCAGATGGAAGATTAAGCTGTTTGGAATTTGATAAAGATGGGTATGTTTTAGGGCATTTAATAATGGAAAGAATACGCTTTGCTCCAACATTGTGTCCTTATGATTTTATTAATTTTGCAAGATTGTGTAATGAAAAAAGAATAGGTATTGCTTTGTTAGAAACGGGAGATATGCTAATTTTTAAAAATCGTGAACTCTTGTTTGCTAAAAGAAGAGGTTTGTGGAACAGTTATTCACACGAAGAGATAATACAGTTGCTTTCAAACCGATCGTCACACACAATGAAGGATATAAGAAGGTCTATATACTACACTGCATTGGATGTTTCATTTTCCGGAGCTGGTGGTTGTATTGTTTATTTAAATAAGGACAATATGGAACAAGCTTTATCACACATTAATGCATTTGATATTTTAAGTGAAAAGCATTATGAAATTAAAAGAGAAATGGAGAGAGATGAAGCTGGAAAACTTTATAATCTAGATAATCCAGATTATGATATTGTTGTAAAAAACGATTTTGAAAATTTTATAAAAAATCCAAATTGCGTGAAGTCTGCAACAATATTAAAAATTATAGGGAATAAAAAATTCCACGAGTTAAATAGAAAGTTAAGAGAAGAATTGGTGGGAATGGACGGCGCAACTATCATAGATTATGATGGGACTATAATTGCTTGTGGAGCAATCATTAAAATAGAAGCTGGAAGTAAAGCAGGTGGAAGATTGGCAGCAACAAAAACATTGGCTAGGTATGGTGTTGCAATTAAAATTTCTCAAGATGGAATGATTCAGGGATACACTTACGATAAAAAGGCATTTAAAGCTAAGCATCTATTTTCTGTTGGATAAAAACAAGATTTTTAAATCTTGTTTTTTTATATTTTGCAGTTTTTATGCATAGTATAGGATATGAAAAAATTTTTCAGGTTGCACCCTATGTTTATATTGTTAGGTATTTTTTTTATACTTATAGGTGAAATAAAGATTTTTATGATATATATGCTTGTAGTGGTTATACACGAATTAGCTCACGCAAAGGTGGCAGAAGTGTTAGGGTATAAATTAAATAAAATATATTTGTTGCCATTTGGAGCAATGTTAGATATGAACCAAAAATATTTTTCATCAAAGGATGAAGTTATGATTGCAGTAGCTGGTCCCTTAATTAATTTTATTCTAGTCATATTTTGTTTGGGTTTATGGTGGATTTTCCCAGATACATATACATTTACCCATACTTTTGTTTTTTGTAACATAATAACAGGCTTAATAAACTTATTACCTTGTTATCCATTAGATGGTGGAAGAATATTTGTCGCAATATTAAGTGAAAAAATTAAAAGAGAAAAAGCATTATTTTTTTCATATATTTTTAATTATATTTTTTCTTTATTATTTTTAATATTATTTTTAATTAATTTAAAAAATGAAATTAATATTTCTTACGCATTAATGGCAATTTTTATATTTTTTGGCACTATTAATAATAAATTTTCTGGGAATTATACTATTTTTACATTTAATAATAAAACAAATAATGTATATGAAGTTAAACAGTTAATGGTCAAGGGAGATACGGAATTATATAAGATTATTAAATTTTTCAGTATAAAAAAATTTAATATTGTTTATGTTAAAATGAAAAACGGTCAAATAAAAATGATTACAGAAAATAGCATTGAAAAATATTTAGAATATTATCCTGCCAACATAAAAATTGAAGAAATTTTGAATGAAAAGTATTTTTAAAAACATAATAATTTTGTGAAACAAACATTAAAATACATTTATGAGCAATTATTTGAAAATATGAAATATGCAGAAGGTAAACACGCCGTCACAATAGCTCTTGCAAGTGCCATTGTGGTGTTTGCAATAAACTTTTTAAGTATGTCAACAACATTCATTGCAACATTGTCGGCTGGTTGTATAATTTTTGCTCTGATTTCAATTTTATATAGCTTTATTGCTCTTTCAGCAAGGCGTGTAAAAATTGGTAGAAGCAAAATAAAAGAAGATAAAGTTTATAATCTTATGTATTACAAGGATATTATCTTATTTGATGAGAGTTCCTATATTCAGACTATAAAAAAAAATTATAATTTGCCAAAACAGTACAAACCCGACCAACAAGACAGAGATTTAGCAAGTCAAATTATTTCTGTTGCAAAGGTTGTAAATTTAAAATTTTCTTATTTTAATCTATCATTGCTATTTTTATTTTTAAGTTTGTCTTGCTCTGTTGGGACTATTCTTTTATTGGGGCTTTCGCTATGATGGAGGAATTTTTTTATTGGTTAACGGACATTCAAGAAGGAGAACCTTTACCGTATGAAATAAATTATGTGTATTTTTGCGTTCACAAAGAAAATGGTGGAGCTTACTTTGCATATTATGGGAGTGAGTTTTTTCAAGATATTGCTTTAAATTTTGAATATTTTCCACTTGATGGTCAGTATTTTTATCATAAAGATATTGAAGGTGGAGAGGAATTTCATAAGCTTAGATTATTGGTTGAAAAGTATGTTTCTTCTTTTGATGGAAAGTTCCTTAAAGATAAGAAAATTTATATTGCTGAATATGGAAAGAAAGTTTTGTTTGATTTTTATGAATAATGTTTAGTTAAAAGTTTATCATTGGATAGAAAATATTGTTAAAATATTTGCCAAAATTAGATTTTGACAATATAATGAAAGAATGGAAATACTAAGGGATATATCGCAAATAAATGAAAAACTGTGTGATTTGTTTAATTTTAAGGAAGACGAGCTTTCTGACTTTTTAACTTCTGCAATGGAAGATGAAAAGATAAAGAGAACAGTTGAAAATGTGGGAAATTTAAATGATAAGAAGGAAGTGTTAAATGCATTAAGGGAATTGATTTTCCAACTTCAAGATTACATATTTCCACTTTGCAATTTGGTTAAAATGCTTTTGTATTCAAAAAATTATGATTTGATTTTTGATTTGATTACTAAGATTTTTGTCGGACAAATTGGTACCATAAGATATCAAAGCAAGACGGCAACCAATTTTACGGAAAGATATTTTGATAGATTTATTGAGATAGTCAAAAATTGTAAGATTTCAAGTGATGCATATATTCCATTCATAGCAAGTATTTTTAAAACAGAAAAGTTAGATGGTATTGCTCTTTGGAAAAGACCAGCTCTTGAATTTTTGCAAAATTTTTATAACGAAAATGAAGATTGGTTGCTAAGTTTTATCAATTCTAAACCAGAACAAAAGTATGGTATTTTAGAGGCAATCATACAATTTAACACTATGAAAGGTGTTGCGTTGTTGATTGATAATTTTACAAATGAACAGCTAGAAGAAGAATTGGAAAATAGTTTGCAAATTATAAAAGAGCATAAAAGAGATATTTTAACCTATATGGATAGGGAATTAGTACAAGCAAATGAAGATAAATTAGTTAAATTTACAAAGATTTTACTTGCAATGGACAATGACCCAGAAATTGTTTCAAGACTTAAAGATTTATATGATAGGACTGAACTAGAAAGTGTTAAAGAACTTATTTCTAACAAATGGGGAATTTCTGAAACAATGAATTTAAAAACTGAAAAACAGTTTTTGTATGCAGTTAGAAGGAAGATAAAAGAACCCCAGGAAAGAAGCTTAGGTGTTCCATTTGACAATTTTAATGTAAAATTAAAAAGTGGTTATCCTGCTGATAATGCCGTTTATACTTTTATAATTTATTTGTTTAAGGAAGAGAAAAATTTAAACAATTTGTCCAAATTAAAAGTTTTAAGGACAAACATTTTAGATGAAAGTTCTTTATATGATTTCGCTTATAAAATGTTTAAAGTTTTATCTAGCAAGCAAGACATAAATCAAGCGAAATGGTGTATAAGAATGTTTTGCTTGTTTGCAAATGAAGAACTCTTAAATGAAATATTTGAGTTTTTGGTTGATTTGTTTAAACAGGGAAGGAATAAAGAAGGAAGGTATTTAGCTCTTTGTTTAATACATTGTGGTTATAAAGATATAGTTAACATATTCAAAAGATTATTGACAATTAAAAACGAGTACATTGTAGAAAATATTGACTTCTTTATTGATGAGCTTTCTAAAGTTGTTGAAACAGATAAAAATGAACTTTTAGATATGCTTGTACCAGATAATTATAGTGAAGAAGAAGTTTATAAACAAAAAATAAGACTTTATGATGCTTTTATCAGTGGTAGATTGTATTCTAGTAAGGAATTTGAAAATTTATTTTTAATGAATCCAATTTATAATGAATTAGCTCAAAATTTGATTTTTGGTGAGTACAAGTTTGGAAGGTTACACAATGCTTTTGTTATTGAAGGCAAAGAAATAAAGTTTTTAGTTGGAAAAAAATTGCAAGAACAAGAGATTGATGGTATTGATGGGAAAATAGGAATAGGCATTATTCATTCTTTGGATTGCGATTTTAGGTATGAAAAGATTTTTAATTATTTTACCAATCCACCATTTACTCAATTTAAAAACATTAATTTTGATGTAACAGATGCAAACAGGTCAAGCGTATCAGTAAATCGTTTTATCGGGACATTTGTAAATGCTAAAAAGTTTATAGAAAATATGCAAAGATATGGCTTTAAAGTAAATAAAACTGACGATGAAATAGAGTTTGTTTCTATGGTCAATGAAATGCCCACATTGAATATTTTAACAGAAGTGGAGTTTGAAAATAGGTTGACAGAAAATTCTGCCACTGCAACAATAGGAGCTATAAGATTTTATAATCTAGAATCTACTATGAAAGCTAAAAATAAATTTATTACAGAAAAAACAAACGCATTGAGCATTTCGGCAATTCCTTATAGATTTTATGATTTTGTTTTAAGTTCTGTTTATTTTTCAAGTATAAAATAAAAACCAACATAATTGTTGGTTTTTTTGTTATGTTATACTTCTTTTCTTAAATATTACAAGTGAAATTATATTAAACATTAATGTGATTGCAATTAAGTAAATTAGACTAAATAACATATTGCCATCAATTATCATATTAAAATTTAAAAATTCACCATTTATACTTGCATTACCAAAATACTTAAATAAGTCCAAATGTGCAAATGGTAAAAATTTAAACCAAGATGATTTTACAAAAAGCATATTAAATAAAATTGTTATTATATAACATATGAATGATGTTAAAACAGAAATAGTACTTGACCTAAATATAACTGAAAGTAACATTGAAATTGAAATGTAAAATGTTATGTTTAAAACTGTGCTTGCTAAATAAATTAGCATTGCTATGAATGGGTGAACAACAATAGGGGTGGTTGCATTAACTATCATAAGTATATTTGGAAGATTTATTCCATACAACGCAAAGCCCACCACAAAGGAAGCTATAAATGATACAATTATTAGTAAAAGCATAAAAGAAATACACGCAATAAACTTTCCAATAAAAATTTTATTTCTTGTATATGGTCTTATTGCCAACATTTTCATTGTTTTGCCTGTGTGTTCTCCTGCAATTAAACCTGCACCAAAGAAAATACAAAAAACCGTTATTATTAAACTTAAAATTTGCATTGAAAAAATTGTAAAATCGTATGCAGTTATATCAAACCCAGATGTTGAATTAAAATTAAAGTTATTTGCAAAGTCCTTATCATATTGATTATTTTCAAGTAAAAAATCATTTTTTGTTATCTCTTCTTGCAATGTATATTTGTTAATTTGGTCAAAACCTACATAGTTACAAAGAGATGAATTTGAAATATTTTCAACTTGAAGAAGTGTAAATGAATTTTGTAAATTTGTTTTTGCCATTAAAACTATTGCTTTATAGTTTGAAAACATATTGTTTAGTGTTTCCAAGTCTTCTTCATCTTGACTGCCTGAATGTGCTAAATAAAATTCATTAATTTCTTGTTCATAAGTGGAAAGCTTGCTATCTTGATTAATCAAAATTTCGTCATAGTATTTTTGAACTATCATATCTACTTTAGTTGCGTCTAAAGTTATTTCTTCTAAGGTATTTGTGATAGGGTATACATAATCAGAAAATGACCTTTCAGTAACAATGAAATTGCCAAGTTCAATCATATTATCAACTGAATAATTTGTGGTGTTAGCAGGTATATCATTATCCAATTTTGTAAAGAAGTTTTTTAAGTTTGTAAGTTGGTTTTGTGTAATATAAAAATCTATATTATTTTCAATAGTTGAAAGATATGTTTGAATGTTTCTAATGTTTGTTTTATAAATTTTTAATTTGTCTTTAATTAAAGATAAATTTTTATTGTCTTTTAAAAGTTCATAGTGAAAGTCTTTCAACGAATTATCTGCTGTTGTTATCAAATTTTTTAGTTTGTCCAACTTAGAATCTTCATTGTTTAAATTATAGGTATATACATTTATTTCACTTACAATATTTTTTAACTCAGTTTGTATTGTTCCTTTATCAGATTGAAATTGAGTATTAATTTCAGTGGTGTTGATTCCTTCATAATTAATTCTTGTATCATTTCTTAGTTGAGGATTATATAGAATACATATCAACACAAGTGATACAACTAAAAATGCCACCATAATAAAAATTGCTGGTCTTTGAAATAATTTATTAAGTTCAGCTCTTGCCAATCTAAAAACTTTCATAATTTTCCTTTATCTATTAATTTATGTCTGATTTATTTCCTACAATATTTAAAAACATATCTTCCAGCGAGTAGTCAACTTCACCAGCGCTGTAAATAGGAATTTTATGCTTTGTTAAATATACAATAATTTTTGCTAAATCTCCCTCTGAAGCATTAAAAAGCACTTTATTTCCACATATTCCAACCTTTGTATTAAAACTTTCTTGAATTAATTTACCAGCATAGTTGGGCGCACCAACTTTAATATATGTGGAACCGTTTTGCGAATATCTTTGTTTTATTTCATTTAAAGTTTTAATTTCAATAAGATTTCCATTATCTATAATTGCAATTCTGTCACACAAGCTTTCCATTGACGAAAGTATATGACTAGATATTAAAATTGAAGTTCCTTTTTCTAAAGTCAATCTTTTTAAAAGTAATTTAATTTCTTTTATTCCGTTTGCATCAAGTCCATTTGTTGGTTCGTCT
>CALVNP010000019.1 GCA_944349805.1 uncultured Clostridia bacterium | reverse complement strand
ATATGCTCCATCACCGACGATATATGTTTTTATATCTAAATTTTTATCTTTTAATAATTTTAATGAATCTAAAATTAAATCAATATTTTTAACTTTTACACTTCTACCAACAGCTAAAAGTTTAAAGCTTTTAGCTGGGAAAATCAATGGATTGCAATTTTTTAATTTCTCTTCACTATTTGTTTTTTCTGACATTGAGCAATTATATACAACTTCAGATTCCTCAGGTAAACCAAACTTTATTAAAAACTTTCTACAAAATTTTGTAACACACCATATGTAATCAGCATTCCTTTTAATTCTTTTAACGGCTATCCTCGTTAAAAAATTGGCCAAAATTTTGCTTTTAACAAAATGATGTATATCATACCAATACAAACTATGAACAGTTTCGACTACAGGAATGTTTCTTTTATGTGCAATCTTACTAACATATTTTGCTAATTCCATAGGGAAATGACAATGTATAATATCAAAATCTGTTTCGTTAATAAATTTTTTAAAATCTCTATCACATTTAGGCTGAGCTATCATATCCTTTGTAAAACTATTTTTAAAACCCTTACATCTAATTATTTTATATTTTCTTTCAGGTTCGGAAAATTTTTCATCTCTTTTTAATTCTGGCTTAACTGCAGCCACATAAACATCCGCATCTTCAGACAACATTTGAGCAACTTGGTCAGCAACGGTTGTCACACCTCCAAAAATTGGGAAAAAATTTTCAACAATGTATAAGATCTTTAATTTTTCCATATTTTCTCCTTTTCTTTTTATATAGCTTAACATTTTAAATTTGTCTAGTCTAGTTTAATTTCCACAAATATTTATTTAAATCCAATTTCCCATCGCTTATAAATTCAATACCATCATTTTTAAGCAGTCTTATTTGCTCAGTTCTACCACCAAAGGCAAAACCATTGGAAACTTCACCTTTTCTATTAACCACCCTATAACAAGGAATGTCTCTTGGATTAGGATTATTATGTAAGGCATATCCTACAATTCTAGAAAGATGTACATTTCCTAAAATTTTTGCAATTTCTCCATAAGTTAACACTTTACCTTTTGGTATTTTTTTTACAATTTCATATATTTTTTCAAAATTATTTAACATTTATCTCCTAGTTGTTAACTATATTCTATTATTTTTTTGCTTTAAAATCAAACATTTAAAAAAAATATTGACAATAAATATTTTTTGTTATAATTTGTTATAAAAGGTACAAAATGAAAAATTTAATTAACTCAGAAGATTTAAATTTAAATGAAATTGAAAAACTTTTTTTGCTTGCAGATAAAATGAACAAAAAACAAAAAAAATATGATGAATCCTTGAAAGGCTTTGTTATTGCAACACTTTTTTATGAACCAAGCACAAGGACAAGATTGTCATTTGAAAGTGCAATTCAAAAACTAGGTGCAGGATTAATCTCAACAGAAAATGCAAAAGAAAGTGGATCAGCTAAAAAGGGAGAATCTTTAGAAGATACAATCAGAATAATTCAAGGATATGCCGATATGATAATATTAAGGCATTTTGACAACGATTCTTCTGAAATAGCTTTAAAAGTTGCATCAGTGCCCATTATTAATGCAGGTTCAGGAAATGGAGAACATCCACCACAAGGACTTTTGGATTTATATACCATAAGACAATACAAAAAAGAAATTGATAATACGACAATTGCAATTATAGGAGACTTAAAAAACAGCAGAACCGTTCATTCTTTAATAAAACTTTTGTGCTTATATAAAAACATTACAATATATGGTTTATCAATAAAAGGACTTGAACTTCCACAAAAATATGTTGAATATATTAATAATCACAATTCTAAATTTATAATTTGCAAAAGCTTTTCAGAAATTCCAAGCAGTGTTAATTTTATATATCAAACAAGAATTCAAATTGAAAGAATTGAAAACAAGAATTTATCAATTGAAGATATTATTTTAAATAAAGAGAGGTTTTCCAGATTTTCTCAAAATACATTCATTATGCACCCATTACCTAGATTAAATGAAATATCAACAGATTTAGATGACGACAAAAGAAGTATATATTTCCAACAAGCACATAATGGGATACCAACAAAAATGGCGCTTATATACTCTATAATTAAAGATTTTTATAAAAATAAAAAGCATTTCTAAATTTGAAATGCTTTATTTTTCACTTATTACTTTTTTATTCCAAGTTCTTTTTCCACAATTAGGACATTTTAAATACCTTGTTCTTCCAGAATGCATAGCAAAAAATACAGATGAATATTTAGGAATATATCTATGCCCACAATTTTTACATTCATAAAAACCAGCTATTTGTTCTATCCTTATAGCAAATGCTACGCCAATTAACAAGACAATCACACCAAAAACAATTAAAAGTATTTTCCATACTATTTCATCCACAAAAATCATAGCATAAATAAAACTAACTAAATATGTTGCAAGTGAAATGAGTGCCACAACCCATTCTAGTGTTAATAAATGTTTAACTGAGTTTTCTTGTCTGTTTTTTAATATTATCAAATTTTCTTCTGCACATTTTTTGTAATCTTCCGAAGTTAATAATTTACCAGATAAAAGTTCATTTGCTGAAATATCTAGTTCTTTGCATAGTGGTAAAATTAAAGATGACTCTGGAAACCCTTTTCCACATTCCCACTTAGATATTGTCTTTTCACTTACAAAAATTTTGTTTGCCAACTCTAATTGTGTAAGTTTTTTTGACTTTCTTCTTTCTGCAATAAAATTACCAATATTTTTTAAATTCATTTTTCACCCTTAATTAAAATATCATAAAACTTAGTATATTTTAACCTATTAATCGTAGAGTTCAAATTATTCAGCTATTCAATAGTAATAAGCTCGTAATCTCTTGAACCAAAACCCAAATCGGAAGCAGACTCAATTGTATGAATTCCATTTCTTGATTCTACCCTTTCAATAAAATGTTCTTTACCTTTATCATCAGACGAATAAACCAAATCTAAGCACGCTTGATCAATTGCAATAGGATCAAGTGAAGACAAAATTCCTATATCTTTTATACAAGGGTCTTCAGCTTTAGCACAGCAGTCACAGTCAACTGACATATTACACATAATATTAATATATGCGATGTTCCCTTTAAATAAGTTAACAACAGAACTTGAAGCATCAGCCATAGCTTCCAAAAACTTGTTTTGTTCTGCAAGATTTGTCCATAACTTTGTTTGTTCTTTTGTTTTTCCACCTGAATGTATCCAACATTTACCAGCAGTTGAGGCACAACCTATTGAAAGTTGCTTTAATGCTCCACCATACCCACCCATTGGGTGACCTTTAAAATGTGAAACAACTAACATTGAATTGTAATTTGAAATATTTTTTCCCAAAAAATTCTCTTTAATAACTTTTCCATTTGGTATTTTAACTTCTAAGTCTGGACCTTCTGCGTCCATAATGTCAACTTTAAAGTACTTTGTCCAACCGTGTTCTTCTATCAATTTTTTATGTTTTTTTGTTGTATTCCTTTCTCCTTCATAAGCTGTATTACACTCAACAACAGTTCCTTTTACAAAATCTATAATAGGTCGCATAAATTCTGGTTTTAAAAAATTTTGATTCCCTTTTTCGCCTGAATGTAATTTTACTGCAACATTTCCTTTAAGCTCTTTGTTTAAAACCTTAAACATATCCACTAATTTTTCAGGTGTTAAAGTTTTTGTAAAATATACTTTTGATTTTTCCATAATCTCTCCTTATGTGTATTATAACACTTAAACAAAATTTATAAAAATATTTTGCATAACAAAAAAATACTAGCTCAGCTAGTATTTATCTTTGATCACTTATTGTTGCTTCACTGTTATTTTGTTGAAGATCAGCAATTGAACTATAAGGAACACCAGAAGTTGTTCCACTTAAAAGTGCAATGTCAACAGCATTTTCAGGTTCTCCCCAGGAATTTCCAGAAAACTGAAAGAGAGCACCATCAACAACCCAACCCCTTGTATTAAATACAACATTATGTGTTATATAACCTGTTGAATTTGGATTTAAATATCCTGCTTGCCTTAAAGAATATATTATGTTTCCATCTATCCAATTATTAGTTGTTGAAGCTTGTGTAACAATGCCCCTATTTACCACCCAAGTGTCAGAGCTTCCAGATTGTGTTGGTCCATAAATTATATTGTTTCTTATAACATTGTCATTACCACCAATTTGTATAAATTCAACAGGATATGGATTATCGCTTGTAAAAGTGAGTCCCTCAATTGTATTTCCACTTCCTGTGATTAAAAGTGGTACAACATTTGCCGTCAACAATATTGTGGCATTAGGTTTACCTTGAATTGTTATATTATTTTTTGATAATGTTGTTGTTTCGTCAATAGGATATGTTCCATCATAAACATAGATAGTTCCGTTATTTGCTACAACATCAAGAGCATCACTTATTGTTGGTAAAGGATTGGACTGTGTACCTATTCCTCCCACAGCGTTGCTTCTAACATAAACTTCATAAGGATTAAATACATTGTTACCAGATAATCCTGTTGGTCCTGTCGGTCCTACTGCACCTGTAGGTCCCGTCGGTCCTGTTGTGCCAGCTGGCCCTGTTGGTCCTGTTGCTCCTGTTAATCCTGTGGGACCCGTTGGACCTGTGGGACCTAATATACCATTACTTGGTCCTGTTGGTCCTGTGGGACCTGTTGGCCCTACCGAACCTGTTGGCCCCGTCGCACCTGTTGGTCCTGTTGGTCCTGTTATAGCAAAATTTGAAGAAGAATTAGCAAAATTATTTAAACAATTTGGATAAGTTGGCTTAATTATAAAATCACCCAAACAATTTTTCTCACAACATCTATTCTTTTTATTATTTTTGTCATTAAATGAATCAAACATATTAAAATATATGATATTTGTATTTTTTTTGATTTTAAACATTGAAATTAAAAAAAATTAAAAAATTTTTAAATTCTATTTGAAATAAGTAAAAATTATGATATATTGATTGAGCGAGGAGAGGTGTCAGAGTGGTCTAATGTGCTCGCTTGGAAAGCGGGTGTGGGTAACACCACCGCAGGTTCAAATCCTGTCCTCTCTGCCAACAAAAAATCTATCAGTGTTACTGATAGATTTTTTTACGATATAAACTTAATTTTATTTTTTCTTTATAAAAAAAGGAACCATACCAATTCTGTAAGGTTCCTTTTTAATCTTTACTTTAATTTTTACAAATAAACATATATTTTATATAGCACTAGGAGTTTCAACTTCCACAGGCATCAAACTTCTATATTGTTTAAGTCCTGTACCAGCTGGTATCAATTTACCTATAATAACGTTTTCCTTTAAGCCCATTAAATGGTCAACTTTACCTTTTAATGCTGCATCTGTAAGAACTCTTGATGTTTCTTGGAAGGAAGCAGCTGAAAGGAAACTGTCTGTTGAAAGAGAAGCTTTTGTAATACCGAGCAAAATTCTCTTAGCAATTGCAGGAACTCCACCCTCAGCCAAAACTTTTTCATTTTCAGCTTCATAAGTGAATACATCAACAACTTCACCTGGAAGAAGGTTTGTATCACCTGCGCTTTCAATTTTTACTTTTCTAAGCATTTGACTAATGATAATTTCAATGTGTTTATCGTTTATTTTAACATCTTGTGCTCTATAAACTGCAATAACTTCACTTAAAAGATAATCTTGCAAGCCTTTAAGACCCCTTGTTCTCAAAAGGTCAGATGGATTAATGGAACCGTCTGTAAGTTGAGTTCCAGGTTCCACAGTATCACCTGTTTTTACTTTCAAGAATGCTGGCTTTTTAACTTCGTATTCAACCTCACCATCATCTGTCTTAACGGTTATTATAAACATTTTTGCTTCTTGTTTAACTGATACTTTACCAGAAACTTCTGAAAGCACAGCTTCACCTTTTGGTCTTCTAGCCTCAAAAATTTCTTCAACACGAGGAAGACCTTTTGTAATATCGGCAGCAACCATAGCACCACCAGTGTGGAATGTTCTCATTGTAAGCTGTGTTCCAGGTTCTCCAATACTTTGAGCTGCAATAATTCCCACAGCTTCACCAACAGAAACCAAGTCCTTACCAGCCATATTTTTTCCATAACATTTTGCACAAACACCGTGTTTGCAACGGCAAGTAAGAAGTGAACGGATTTGAACACTCTTAATCCCTGCCTTTGTGATTGCTTTTGCTTGTTCAGGAGTAATCATTTCATTAGCTTTAACGATTACTTCCTTAGTTTCAGGATTTATTACATCATCAACAGAAACTCTTCCATTAATTCTTTCTTCTAATGTTTCTAAAACAACCTTATCTTCAACAAGGTCAGAAACCCAAACACCTTTAACCTTTTCTCCACGAGATTCAAAGCAATCTTCTTCATTGACAACAACATCTTGTGAAATATCAACAAGTCTTCTTGTCAAATAACCAGAGTCTGCAGTTTTAATAGCTGTATCAGCAAGACCTTTACGTCCACCACGAGATGAAATGAAGTATTCAAGTGGAGTAAGTCCACCACGGAAACAAGATTTAACCGGAATATCAACCTTTTGACCAGAAGCGTTTGACATAATTCCACGCATACCAGAAATACCATTCAACTGAACGTTATTACCACGAGCTCCTGAGATAACCATCATTTTAACAGGGTTGTAATCATCTAGATATTCAACAACAGCTTGTTGAACTTCTTTTGTTGCATCATTCCAGATTGCAATATTAGCAGACAATTTTTCATCAAGAGTAATAAGTCCACGACGAAGTAGTTTCTCGTTTTCTAAAACTTTTTCCTCTGCATTTTTTAAGATTTGAGCTTTTGCTGTTGGTTCTTCCATATCGTAAACATTAATTGTAAGTGAACCAAGAGTTGAATATTTATAACCCATATCTTTGATTCTATCAACCATTTTAGAACATTCTGTTGTTCCCAAATTCTTGTATGCAATGCTTGTTAATTCTTTTAAATCTTTTTTCATTACAGGTTTGTTAATTTCAAGCTTTGCAATATTTTCAGGTTTAGTTCTATCAACAAGCCCCAAGTTTTGTGGGATTGCCCAGTTGAAAATAACTCTACCTATTGATGTTTTAAATTTATCGGTGTACTTAACACCATCTTTTTCCACAGTTCTTCTTAAAGTGATTTCAGCTTGAATATCAAGATTACCTGTTTGATAAGCAATCATTGCTTCTTCTTCTGAACCATAGATTCCACCTTCACCTTTTGCACCTGGTCTTGTAAGTGTTAAATAGTAACAACCAACAACCATATCTTGTGATGGAGTTATAATAGGTTCACCATCAGAAAGTTTTAAGATATTGTTTGAAGCAAGCATAAGAGTTCTAGCTTCCGTTCTTGCATCAATGCTTAGTTGAACGTGAATAGGCATTTGGTCACCATCGAAGTCTGCATTAAATCCTGAGCATACACAAGGGTGAAGTTTAATTGCTCTTCCTTCCACAAGTACAGGTTCAAAAGCTTGTATTGAAAGTCTGTGAAGTGAAGGTGCACGGTTTAGAAGTACAGGATGGTCCTTAATAACTTCAGCAAGTACATCCCATACAACAGGTCTTTCTTTTTCAATCAATCTTTTAGCGCTTTTAATGTTATGAGATTGATTTAGCTCAACAAGTCTTTTTATGATGAAAGGTTTAAAAAGTTCAAGTGCCATTTCCTTAGGAACACCACATTGATACATTTTAAGTTCTGGACCAACAACAATAACTGAACGACCAGAATAGTCAACACGCTTTCCTAAAAGATTTTGACGGAAACGCCCTTGTTTACCTGTAAGCATAGCAGTTAATGATTTCAAATCTCTAGATTTAGAACCTTGAATTGCTTTACCTCTTTTACCATTTTCAATTAAGGCATCAACTGCTTCTTGAAGCATTCTTTTTTCATTTCTAACAATAACTTCAGGAGCACCCAATTCCATAAGTTTTTTCAAACGATTATTTCTGTTAATCACGCGACGATACAAATCGTTTAAATCAGATGTTGCATATCTACCACCATCAAGCTGTACCATAGGACGAAGTTCTGGTGGTAAAACAGGAAGAACATCTAAAACCATCCAAGATGGTTCGTTGTTACTATTTAAAAAAGCTTCAACAATTTCAAGTTTTTTAACAGCTTTTAATCTTTTTTGACCTTTAGCTGTTTTTAAAATTTCTTTTAATTCTTCACTTTCTTGTTTTAAGTTGACTTCTTTTAAAAGTTTTTTAATTGCTTCTGCGCCCATACCAGCTTCAAAACTGTTTGGACCATATTTTTCAATAGCATCTCTATACTCTTTGTCTGAAATAACTTGTTTGTAATTAAATTCAGTGTTTTTAGGATCTAAAACCACATAGTTAACATAATATACAACTTGTTCCAAGGATTTTGGGGTTAAATCTAGCAATGTTCCAATTCTTGAAGGAACACTTCTAAAAAACCAAATATGTGTTACGGGAGCAGCAAGCTCAATGTGTCCCATTCTTTCACGACGAACTTTTGCCCTTGTTACTTCAACACCACACTTATCGCACACAACACCCTTATAACGAATTCTCTTATATTTACCACAGTGACATACCCAATCCTTTCTAGGTCCGAAATTCTTTCACAGAAAAGTCCGTCTTTTTCAGGCTTTTGTGTTCTATAATTTATAGTTTCAGGTTTGGTAACTTCTCCATAGCTCCATTCTCTAATTTTTTCAGGTGAAGCTATACCTATTTTCATTGAATCAAAATTATTAAGTTCAAACATTTTCTGCTCCTTTATTCTTCAAAATCTGAAAAGTCTTCAAACAGACTATCTGTGTCAAATTCTTTTTCTTCACTTGTTTCAGCTTGTGTAGTTTCTTCTTTTTTATCTTCATCAAAATCAAGCGTTATATCTTTAAGTTCTTCTTCAATATCTTGACTTAATGTACTTACATCTTGCTCATCATTAGAAAGTTCTGCAATTGATATTTCTTGATTATTTTCTGTCATAATCTTGATATCTAATCCAAGAGCTTGAAGTTCTTTAATGAGAACCTTAAATGATTCTGGAATTCCAGGTTCAGCAATTGGTTGACCTTTAACAATAGATTCAAATGTTTTAGTTCTACCAACAACATCATCGGACTTAACTGTAAGGATTTCTTGAAGAAGACTAGATGCTCCATAAGCTTCAAGTGCCCAAACTTCCATTTCACCGAAACGTTGCCCACCAAACATAGCTTTACCACCAAGAGGTTGTTGAGTAACCAAGCTATAAGGTCCTGTAGAACGAGCGTGCATTTTGCTGTCAACCATATGGTCAAGTTTTAACATATATTTATAACCAACAGTTGCAGGATTATCAAAAGGTTCACCTGTTCTTCCATCATAAAGCTGAATCTTTCCATTTTCAGGGAAATTATTTGCAACAAGAAGTTGTTTAATAGCATCTGCGTCAGCGCCGTCAAATACAGGTGTTGCAACTTTCCAGCCCAAACTTTGAGCAACCAAGCCTAAGTGTACTTCTAGTACTTGACCAACATTCATACGAGATGGAATACCAAGTGGATTAAGAACCAAATCAAGTGGTCTACCATCTGCCATATAAGGCATATCAGCTTCTGGAAGCACTCTTGAAACAACACCTTTATTTCCGTGTCTACCAGCCATTTTATCGCCCACAGAAAGCTTTCTTCTTTGAGCAACATAAACTTTAACCATCATATTTACGCCAGGTTCGAGTTCATCTTTATTTTTTCTGCTAAACACTTGCACGTCAACAACAACCCCACCTCTACCGTGTTGAACACGAAGTGAAGTGTCACGAACTTCTCTTGCTTTTTCTCCAAAAATAGCTCTGAGCAATCTTTCTTCTGGAGTTAATTCAGTTTCGCCCTTTGGTGTTACTTTACCAACAAGAATATCGCCAGGTCTAACTTCTGCGCCAATTCTAACAATACCATTTTCATCTAAGTTTTTAAGAGCATCTTCACCAAGGTTAGGAATATCTCTTGTTATTTCTTCATCACCAAGTTTAGTAGTTCTGCATTTTATATCTTCAACTTTAAGTGTTATAGATGTATATACATCTTCTTTTACAATTCTTTCACTGATTAAAATAGCATCTTCGTAGTTATATCCTTCCCAATTCATTTAGCCAACAAGAACATTTTTTCCAAGTGCAAGTTCACCGTTTTGTGTTGAAAAGCCATCAGCAAGAGCATCGCCCTTTTTAACCATTTCGCCTTTCTTTACAATTGGTTTTTGATTTGCACAAGTATCAGCATTTGTTTTATCAAATTTATTTAAGTAATAGGTTTGTTCTTCTTTATCGTTTCTAACTTTAATATAGTCTGCACTAACATAGGATACTTCACCATCAATTTTTGAAAGTATCATTGCTCCACAATCGTGAGCAATCTTATATTCCATACCCGTTCCAACAATTGGTGCTTCTGGTTGGAGAAGTGGAACAGCTTGACGTTGCATATTTGCACCCATCAAGGCACGAGCAGAATCATCGTTGTTAAGGAAAGGAATAAGAGAAGTTGCTGCTGAAATAAATTGTTTAGCAGATACATCAACCAAATCAATTTGACTTGCAGGTACTTCAACAATACTATTTTTATAACGGCATATCACACGACTATTAACAAATTTGCCGTCCTCTGTAAGAGGTTCCGTTGCTTGTGCAATATGACAAGTATCTTCCACATCGGCCATATAATATTCATAATCTTGTGAAACAACACCTGTTGCTTTATCAACTTTTCTATAAGGTGTTTCTAAGAATCCATATTCGTTTATTTTAGTATAACTTGTAAGAGTACTTATAAGACCAATGCTTTGACCTTCTGGTGTTTCAATAGCACAAATTCTACCATAATGCGTATAGTGAACGTCACGAACTTCAGCACTTGCTCTTTCCTTTTTCACACCACCAGGACCAACAGCTGAAATTTTTCTCTTTTGTGTTAAACCAGAAAGCGCATTAATTTGATCCATCAACTGACTTAATTGAGATGAAGCAATAAAATCTTTTAAAGCTTTATTTACAGGTCTAGGATTTACAATTTGAGATGGAGTAACTTCTGAAAGTTCCTTTCCTTGCAATGTTTCCTTTATTGTTGCAGAAAGCTTATTGATACCTGAACGGAAAGCATTTCCTAAAAGTTCTCCAACACTCGCAATTCTTCTGTTAGACAAGTGGTCAATATTATCTATTTCACCAATACCTTCTAATAGGTCTAAGTAATAGGAAAGACTTGCCAAAATATCATCCATTGTAAGAGTTGTGATAATAAGCTGTTTTGCATTATCTTTAATTGCCTGCAATCTCTTTTCTTTTGTTTTATTGTCTTTAAGAATTTGAGCAAGAACAGGATAATACACTTCTTCGTTAATACCCAATTCTTTTTCATCGCAAGGGAAAACTGCTGAAAGTTGTACGCGATTGTTTCCTCTCATTAGATGTTTTTTACCGTGAACATTAACCCAAATTTCATTAATTCCTGCATTTTGGATTCTTCTTGCAACTTCATAAGTAAATTTTTCACCAGCTTTTACAACAATTTCATCATCAATAGCAATATCTTCTGCACTTTCTTGTCCTGTTATTCTTGTTGCAATTGAAAGTTTTTTATTAAATTTATATCTACCAACACGATTGGTATTATAATACTGATCAGAGAAGAATGATTGATTAATGTAATTTCTTGTTGAATCAGCAGATGGAACTTCTGTTGGACGAGTTTTTCTTGCAAGTTCAATAAGAGCTTCTTCCTGTGTTGTTTGTGGTTCTTTTTCTAAAACTGCTTTAAGATATTCATTATCTCCAAACAATTTTAAAATTTCTTCTGATGTAAAACCAAAACATTTTAAGAATAGTCCAATAGTGATTTTACTGCTTCTATCCAAAACAAGTTTTATAATTTCATTTGCACCCTGCTCAAATTCAAGCCACATTCCTCTTGTTGGAATAATTTGACCACGAAGAGTTGAATTATCATCGTGTTCCCTTGTAAAATAAACGCTAGGACTTCTGATAATTTGACTAACAACAACCCTTTCAATTCCATTAAAAATAAAAGAACCTTCCTCTGTCATACAAGGAATGTCACCAAGGAACACTTCTTGATCTATTGCTTCGCCACTGTCTTCGACAACAAATCTTGCTTGCACTTTTAAAGGAATGGTATAAGAAACACCACGTTGTTTACATTCTTTAATTGAATACTTAGGTTTTCCACTAAGATCAACATTTAAAAAGTAAAGTTTTGCTTTACCACTATAATCTGAAATTGGAGAAAATTCATCTAAGATCTCCTTTATACCCTTTTCTAAAAATTCCTTATATGCCTTTTTTTGAACATCTAAAAGGTCTGGCATATCAAACTTTTCATCTAGTTTTGAAAAACTATATCTCTCCGTTCTTCCAAAATTAACTTTTTTTAGTTTAGGCATCTCTTGCATAAATTTCTCCTATTAAAAAAACATAAATTTTAGTGAAATGTACATAAATGCAAAGCCACAACTCTTTATTAGATGAAAATATCAAGCATAATTGCAATAAATATGCTTGAATTCAACTATTCAATTAACAAGAAATGCAGACTTTCACTATTCGTACAATAATCTAAACGATTTTAGCATTAAAAAACATAAATGTCAACACTTTTTATAAAAAAAATAAAAAAGTGCATAAGCACCTTTTTATAATTCTTTATCTAACAAAGCTTGTTTTCTTTTTTCGTACTCTTCTTCACTTATAAAGCCCTTTTCCTTTAAAGAATTCAATTTTGCAATTTTATCTTCTAAGGAGTCATCTTTATTTGTCACATTTTGAGGTTGTACTTGACCACCATCAAATCTAGCATTAAAACGATTTATTCTTGCTGCCTTTTCTTGTTGTTCCTGTTCAAGTATCAATTTTGCTTGTTCAGTAATTAGGAAATTTGGTTCCTTGAATATATAAGAGAATAAGATATAGAAAATTGTTGCAATTCCAAGCAAGTAATTTGAAACGCACATTATATAGCTTCCAACATTTACAAATGAATCAAAAGTTGTAAGCAAAACCCCAACACCACTTAAAAGCCAGAATGTTGCTATGATAAGTTCAGCAAAAGCATTAAAGTTTTTATTTTTAAAACCAAGCACAGCTATAATAATTTTCCACACTGCAAAAGCAAGTGCAAAAACAAAAATGAAATATCTTAGGTCAAATTCTGATTCGGGCACAAATACATAAACTAATGCAGCCATAAGCACCAAAATTGTTAAACAGATATAAAATATTCCATCTGCGCAAAGGTACTTCTTTTGACTTTTATAGTCGGAAAAAACTCTAATTTGCATTGAGCCCATAAAAATACCTGAAGCAAAAACAATAACTGATGATCCAATAATTGAAATGTTTAAAAATGTTCCAGCAACCAAGCCAATTATAACCAGCACCATAAGTGCTATACCAATTAAAACACTTGTTGTAACAGCAAAAACCTTAGTTTCTCTTTTTAAAAATTTATTTTCCATTATTTTCTCCCAAATAATTTAAAGCTTGAAAAGATCATCTTTAATAAGAAATAAATTAATTCAAATGCATTTATTAATATATTGATTATTATCAATTTTTTCCAAGCTGAAATCAATTTTTTAATTTTCTTTTCTTCAGCTTCATTAAGGATCTGTAAATCTAAAATGATTTCCTGACCTCTGTTGTATGCCTGAAAATCTTTTTTTGCTGCAACGCAAGCAAGTATGAAGGAAAACAATGAAAGAGCTAAACCAATTGCAGTAAAGATAATACTCCACATACCCAACGATTCAAACATAACAAGGTCAACAATAAGTCCTATGATAATTAATGGCACAAGCAAAATTGGTAAGAAACTAAACCACCTATTCAATTCAATTGCCTTTAATCCCTTAATTCCTTCTGCGTCCATTTTTGCAAGTCCAACCAATCTGCAAACAGCAGCCAAATTGGTAATACTTGCCCTTCTTCCAACTCCCCAACTTAATCTTATAAGTTTTTTAGAAGCTTTATAAGTATTACCCACAAACAAGGAAGCAAAAAAGCCTACTTTTTTAACTTCTACATCTACCAAGCCATTTTCGTCTAGCAAAACTCTAGCATACTCTTCCATTGATTTGTTTATTTCCAATTTTTTAAAAGCAAACCAAAGTGTCAACCTTGAAGCATGCCATCTAACAAATGTTCCGTACAAAAAGAATAAAAATAGTATACCAACGATGACAAAAAGAACAATTAACAACGGATCCATATTACACTCCTTTTTCATAATATATATAATTTTTTACAAAAAAGCAACTGTTTTTCGCAAATAGTTATTTTTGGATTACTTCTTCCCTTTTCCATCAACAAATAAATGAATAAGCTCACTGAAAGCACTAGCATCAAGACTTACTCCACCCACCAAAAAGCCATCAAGATTTTTTATTTTTACAAATTCTCTTACATTTTCTGGTTTAACACTTCCACCATAAAGTATTCTTACCTTATCAATTATACTTTTTGAATATATTCTAGAAATTTCATTTTTTATAATTGAAATAGCTTCCTCAATCTGTTTAGCAGTTGCAGTTTGCCCCGTTCCAATAGCCCAAACAGGTTCGTATGCAATTACAATTTTTTCCAACTCGTTTTCATATAATCCAGAAAGACATTCATCAATTTGTTTGCATAAAACTTTATCAGTTTGTCCTGCAGTCCTATCTCTCTTGCTCTCACCGATACACAATATAGATGTCAAATTATATTTTAAGTTCTGTTTAATTTTGTTGTTTATTTGACTGTTTTGCTCAGAAAACATTTTTCTTCTTTCGCTATGACCAACAATTACGAGCTGACAGCCCACATCTGCAAGCATTTGAGCATTGACTTCACCTGTATATGCACCTTTTTCAAATTCACTAACATTTTGAGCTCCGTACAAAATTTTGCTTTCTTTTAAAGCCTTTTTACATACATTTATATTTGTATATGGTACGCATATTCCAACATCACAATTAACCAAATCTACAAGTGGTACAAAAGAATTTAAAAATTTTCTTGTTTGATTCGCCGTCAAATTCATTTTTTGATTTCCAACAACCAATTTATTCAACATCTTCAATCACCTCAATTCCTGGTAAAATTTCACCTTCCAACAATTTCAAGCTTGCCCCACCACCTGTTGAAATATGATAAATTTTATCTTGCAATTTTAAATCTCTAATTGCTGCAATGCTATCTCCACCACCAACAATTGTTTTACCTTGAACCTTAGCAACCCCTTTTGCAATTTTTTCCGTTCCTTTAGCAAATTTTTTAAATTCAAAAACCCCCATAGGACCATTCCAAATAACAGTTTTACATTTCTTCAAAACTTTTAAAAATAATCTTGTTGTTCTAGGTCCTATATCCAAGGCCATTAAATTTTCTGGTATTTCAGCTGATCTAATCTTATATGATTTTGCATTAGGAGTTAAAGCATCAGCGCATAGATGGTCAATTGGAAGAAAAACATTAACTCCTCTTTTTTCTGCCTCGTCTAAAATGTTTTTCGCAAGCTCAACTTTGGAATCGTCAACTAAAGATTTTCCAACATTTATGCCCTTTGCCTTTAAAAAAGTATATGACATTCCTCCACCAATCATTACAGCGTTAACCTTATTGATTAAATTCATTATAACATAGATTTTATCTGAAACTTTACTACCACCAAGTATTGCAACAAAAGGTCTTTCAGGTTTGTCCAAGACATCAAGAATGGTGTTAACCTCTTGTCCCATCAAAAACCCAACTGCATTTGGAAGCAATTTTGCAACAGCACAAACAGAGGCGTGATTTCTATGGGCCGTACCAAATGCATCATTGACATAAACTTCTGCAAGAGATGCAAGTTCTTTTGCAAAAAATGGGTCATTTATTTCTTCACCTGAATGAAATCTTAAATTTTCAAGCAAAAGAATTTCTCCTGCTTTTAAATTTTCAGCAAGTTTTTTTGCCTCTTTCCCAATACAATCATTTGCAAATTTAATCTTTGTGAGTGGAAGATAATCAACCAACCTTTTTGCAACAGGCATAAGCGACATACTTTCCACAACTTTTCCTTTTGGTCTTCCTAAGTGTGAGCAAATAATAAGTTTTGCTCCTTTGGACAAAAGATATTTAATTGTTGGTAATTCTCTAACAATTCTCGTATCATCTGCAATTTCACCATTTTCTAGTGGCACATTAAAATCTACCCTGAGCAAAACTCTTTTGTTTTTTACATCAATATTTTCAATTGTCTTTTTCATATCAACCTCATTTTGATTTTACCATTTATATTAAAATACTTCAAATAATTAAATGTCATTTTTTAAAAAAGTTTTTCATTACAATTAAACATTTATCAATGGATTTTTCTTGACAAATCTCCAATTTAGTTTTTGTTGCTCCAATTTCATCTTTTAAATACCATAAAAGATGTTTTTTTATGTAAGTTGCGATGTAATTATTTGTAAAATATTGTTTTAATAAATTAATATGATTATTAATAATTTCCCATTTGTCAACAACAATATTTTTTTGCAAAAGTTCACTAAAAATATATGGTTTACCAAGCGCACCTCGTCCAACCATTACAGCGTCAACACCCGTCTCTTTCATTTCATTTAAGCTCTTAACATCAAAAACATCTCCATTGCCAATGACAGGAATTTTTAAGTTTGCTTTTATTTTAGCTATTGCTTCCAAATTGACTTTTCCAGAATAAAAGTCTTCTCGAAGTCTTCCGTGTACCGTAATTGCACTTGCTCCATTATCTTCAAGCATTTTACTAAAATCCAAACTCACATCTTTGTCGTAACCCAATCTCATTTTAACTGTCACGGGTCTTTTAGCACACTTTACACAAGTGTTTAAAAGTTCACTAGCAAGAGTAAAGTTTTTCATCAACGCAGAACCATCACCATTTTTCACAATTTTAGGAGCAGGACACCCCATATTGATATCAACAATTTGAAATTTTGACAACTCTTCCAACGCAAGCGCTTTTTCAAAAGCTAATTTATCACTACCAAAAAGTTGAAGCCCAACAGGATTTTCCGTACTAGAAGTAATTAAAAGTTCTTTGGTTTTTTTATTATCGTACGACAATGCCTTTGCACTGACCATTTCCGTATACGAAAAACTAGCGCCATAATCTCTTGCAATTTTTCTAAATGCAAAATCAGTAACCCCTGCCATAGGTGCTAAAAATAGATTTCCATCAATATTTACATTACCAATAATCATAAGAGCATTATAACATAAAAATTAAAAATTTAAAATTGTATTTTTGATGAAAATTTAAATTTTGGCTTAATTTTGTTAGTAGAAAACATTTTTGTTTTAGTTAAAGGATTTACATAAAATTTTTCTGTTACTTCTTTTGTATAAAATTTTCCAAAACCCTTTAAATTTATAATTTCCCCCTTTTTTAAAGCATCAATAATTAGTTCTTTAAAGTTTTCAAAAATTAAAGAGATTTGACAATTGCTAAAGTTTGTTTTTTGTGAAATTATATTAATTATATCGTTTTTATTCATATTTAAATTTTTGTCACAATTTCTTATTTTAATCATTTTTTATTTTTAATTTTTTCTAAATTTAATAATTTAAAATAAATTATTGGAAAAATATATAAAACTATACCCGATAATGAATATAACGATATTTTTACAAACAAATTTACATTTAAGTTATCCACAATTCCACAAATTAAATATGTGAATAAAATAAAAATTAAAGGAAAAATAATTTTTTTAAAATTTATTTTTATTTTATATATTTTCATCAAAAAAAATAAATTCCAAACTCCACTTAAAAAATAAAAAACAAGATTAGATAATGCTAGTCCAAAAATATTAAATTGTTCTGTCGATACAAAAATCACCGTTAAAGCAATTTTTATTACAGCACATATAAACAAATTAAAAATTAAAAAACTTATTTTACTCCTTGCTTGTAATACAGACGCAGTGATTTGCAATAGGGCAACAAATAACATTTGAAATGAAGAAAATCTTAAAAGTTTTACACTGATAGAAAACAATTCTTCATTTAAGTTACTATAAGCAAAACTTAGTATGGTTGGAGCTAAAACATAAAATGCCAAAATGCAAGGTAAAATAAATAACCATATAAAGTTTAAGCAATCAGAAATCTTTTGTCTTGACTCTTCCTGATTTTGTTTTGCATTATAATAAGATAGTGACGGGAGTAAACTAGTTGATAGTGCGAGTGAAAAAATAACAGGAAAATTTATGAGCGAGTTTACCATACCAGACTGCAAACCAAAAAGCTGAGTAGACATTTCTGAAGTAAAATTGATCTTTAAAAGATTAACAGATAAAAAACTATCAACAAGCGTTATAAGTGGAATAATCAGCACATAAATAAATATTTTTCCAAAGTTATTTGTAAAATTGACATTTTGATTATTGAAAATAGTTATTTTTCTACTAAACATTTTTAATCTTATAAGCAAATATACAAAACTAAACAACTCAGAAAATACAACACCTAAAATTGCTCCTGCAACAATATTCTCAATTCCTTGATTTCTAAACAAATAGATAAATAACAATCCGAAAACCAATTTAAAAAGTTGTTCAACAGTCTGAGATACAGCTGTAGGTGTCATATTTTCATACCCCTGAAATAGACCTCTGATTGGAGCAATAAAGGAAGAAAACAAAACTGCAAAGCCGATATATCTATATCCCAATGTTGCAATAGGATTCCCCTGCAACCTAGATATTAAAGGGGCAAGGAATAAAAAAAGCAGTAAAAACAAAAGTCCAAAACTTACACTTATAAAAAAATATTTTCTAAAAACTCTTTTAACATTTCCACATTGCAAAGCTCTCATTTTGGATATTGTAATTGCCATACTTGTAGGCACAACCCCACCACACATCACCACAGCCAAAGAATAAAATGCAAAAATCATTTGATAGACCCCTATTCCTTCAACCCCTAACAAATTAGAAAGGGGGATTCTATAAAATGCACCTAAAATTTTGCAAATAAATCCAGAAATTGTTAAAATCAATGCACCATTAAAAACTATTCTTTTCACAAACTTATTTTATATCTATTACATAAAAAAATTCATTTATAAAATATTTTACATAAGTATTTACAAAGTTTATGATTTGTGATATAAATTCTAAAAGGAGAAAATTATGTCAATACCATATTATCATTTTAAAAGACCACTTTCTCAAATGGAAACATTTTCTGAATGGACAGATAACAAAAATTTGCTTGCAGGAGTGGAAGCAATTACAACGGGAGATTATGAAACTTGGGAAAAAATTAAAGACTCTTTTGAAATAAATAGAGTTGCAGATGTTGGCGAACCAGGAGAAGAAAGATTAAGATACATAAGAGATGTAATAAATAGCTTGGATAAAAACAAAAAAGTTTTAAGAAATAATTTAACTTTTTCAAAACTCATTGATTTTTTTGCTTCAACAACAGGGCAAGACCTTCTTGATGGTTCAATGACCAATGCTGATGGTGGACATCAAAATAGGATTTGCGTTGAAAAATATATTAATGATTATATCAATTATGCATTAAACGGCGACAAACGAGACCACTTTACAAGTTCTCCAGAGCATAAAACTTGGAAATGGCTTGGAAGACAGTATACTGATTTTAGAGAAGTTAATGGTGATTTTTACAATCAAATTAAAGTTACAGAATATGGAAAATTAAAAGATTTTTGTATTTTTGCTAAATTTTTCATAATTAATAAGAAAATGAAAAGAACGATTGATAAATTAGAAGATGGAATAGAAAAATAAACACAAGGAAACACCTTGTGTTTTTTATAACGACATTTCATCTATAGATTTTGATTTTGTATTTTCGTTTTTTAATCCAAATATTGGGGGTAAAGCGCTTTTATTTTTAATTTTAGGCTTAATCTCATAATCACTATCATTAATATGATAGTTTTTAGGGGGGGATGTATAAGATGCCTTTTTAACAACCTTTGGTTTTGCCTTGCTACCACTTGAAGACTTTGATTTTGAAGCTTTCTTTCCTCCCGATGACTTTGATTTGCTGGAAGACTTTGAATTTCCCTGTTTAGAATATTCATCTTGTAATTCCTTTGCCTTTTTCATATAATTGTTTCTCAATATTCTTATACTAGAAACATCTTTTGATGGGAAATACCCTTCCACAACTGCCCTGTCTAAGCATATATCAAGTGCTTGTCGCAACACTACATATTTATTTACTTTTAGTTTGTTAAGCTTGTTTTTCCTAACAATATCTAAATACATAAGTAAAACTTGTTTACCCGAACTACCTGACATTTTTAATATCTTTAAAACTTGCTTTATGTACTGCTTATCTAAATTATCTCTATTATAGTAAAGCTTTATTCTTAACTCTAAGAGCTGTTTTTTCTTACCGAGAATAGTTAAACCCTTGTTGGAATTTGACATATCTCGCCCTTCAGCTTCAACATTTGCCCAAATATTAAATTCTTTTTTCATACGAAACAAAAAATTAATATCATTATCATCAATAAAGGTTGCAACAAGACTCTTAAATTTTTTTTCAATAAAATTTTGAAGTTTAAAGTTTTCAATAAAATATAATTTAGCAATCTTTTTGTCTTCTCGTTCTTCCACGAATATTTCAAATTTTAATTTATAATCCCCAACCTTTGCAGAAACATAATACATATTTCCAACAGTTTCATCGATTAATTTATCTAAAGATACAAGTTCTTTACAAATATCTTCAGGAATATAATATTCCCCGTTTTCATCATAATTACCAAGCAACAACCCTTGTGCAAGCTCAAATTCTTGAGAAGATTTATAATAAGATATATCATCTTTATCTTGATAGATGATATCACCATAACCAGAATATTTAACCTTCTTATCCTCTTCCATACCTGCATATTATAACATTAAACGAACTTGCTTGCAAGATAATTTTTTAAATATGCAATCTATGAATCAATGTCAGTATTCCCCAACAAGTAGTCTACACTAACTTTCAAAAATCTAGCTAGCTGTATTAAAGTGTCATAGTCAGGCTCATGTCCGTTTGTCTCCCATTCGTACACTGAAGTTCTTGACTTTCCTAACTTTATTGCCAATTCTTTTTGGGTAAGATTGTTATCCTTTCTTAATTCTTTTAATCTTTCCTGAAATTTATTTATCACATAAATATTATGCAGTATTTATCTGATTTTTACTTGTAAATCAGTAAAAGTCTGATTATAATATAAATATGTTATATAAATCACTAGTTTGAGAGAGTAAACTTATTAATCCAATTAATTTTGTATACCCAATGCAAATGAGTAAAAGCTAGCTAATCATTTCTGGAGTAACAAAAAAATTGTGAAAAAGCGTAATCCAAACGTAATAGAGCACTAACAATGTTAGTGTTTTATTATAGAAGAAAAGTATATATAAAATTACTAATGTAAAAAATAACGCAAATATAAGGAGCACGAACTTGCTTGCAAGGGTGAGTGCGACGATGTTATATGACATTGCTGGCATTATATTCCCAATTACATTTTTTAGTCGTTTAAATAACTAGCAATGTTCCTATAACAAGGAGCACGAACTTGCTTGCAAGAGTGAGTGCGACGAAGTTATATGACATTGCTGGCAATTTGCAAAGCAAATTGATGGCTTTTTTTAAAAGCCATAGTTACAAAAAAAACACCACAAAAACTGTGGTGTTTTTTTAGTAACCCAGCAATGTCCTATCTTCCCAGACCGTTACCAGCCAAGTATTTTCGGCGATGAGAAGCTTAACTTCTGTGTTCGGGATGAGAACAGGTGGACCTTCTCTCTATCGTCACTGAGTTTGGTATAATTAATAGCTTATAGCTATGAATTATCTAATTCACTAGAACCTTGACAACTGCATAATTAATTAACTTAAAGCTTATGCTAAAAATTTACAAAAGATTGTAATTTGAATAAGCCCTCGACCTATTAGTATCGGTCAGCTACACACATTACTGTGCTT
>CALVNP010000018.1 GCA_944349805.1 uncultured Clostridia bacterium | reverse complement strand
AATATCAAGCATTAGTTGAAGATTGGATAGAATTTTACAATACAAAGAGATTAAAAAATAGGAAGAAATCTAAAATTTCTTCCTAGTGGTTTTTTATTTTGAGTGACCCCTTCGGGGTTCACTTCAACAAGTTGTGGTTTTTTTATAATTATTTTGTTTGATATATAATTATAAATGCGATCTGAATTTGTATTCATATAAAAAATATTTATAAAAATGTCTTTGAATATTTATACAAAAATCGCTTGCATAAATATAAATTTTAATGTATAATAATCACAAATTATGAATTCGCCTATGAATATTCATAAATTTATAAATATTCAAAATGGCCTAATTCCCTTATAAATAAAGGATTTGGAGGTTATTAAAAAGGAAATGGCAAGGTCTGCTAGACAATCTAAAATATTAGAATTAATTTCAACAAAAGAGATTGAAACACAAGATGAACTTGTTTCTGCACTTAGAGCTGCAAATTTTGATATAACACAAGCAACTATATCTAGGGATATCAAAGAGTTGGGGTTAATCAAAATTTTAAGTGCAGATTCTGGCAAATATAAGTATTCAATTGTTGACAACGGTGAACAAGCAGTTTCAAACAAGTACATAAATGTTTTTAAAGAGGCAGTTATTTCAATAAAGACAGCTCAAAATCTTTCTGTTATAAAAACAATTAAGGGTATGGCTGGTGCAATTTGTGGGCTTATAGATAAATTAAATTTAGATGGGGTGTTAGGTTCGGTTTCTGGTGATGATACTGTTATGGTTATTCTTCCTGATGTTAAAATGGCTCAGGATGCCACTGAAACCTTATTAAAATTATCGGTGTAAATATGATACAAACATTAAAGATAAAAAATGTTGCATTAATTAAAGATGTAACCATTGAATTTGGTAAGAATTTTAATGTTCTTATGGGGGAAACGGGTGCTGGTAAAAGTATAATTTTATCTGCGCTGAATTTTGTTTTAGGCGAGAAACCTAACAAGACTGCAATAAGAAGCAGTGAAGATTATATGAAAGTTGAAGCTTCATTTGTTGATTATAACGAGCAGACTAGTAAAACCTTGATAGATTTAGGATTTGAGGATGATGGTGTTTTATTCTTGTCGAGAACCTTTTATTCTGATGGTAAATCTGAAAATAGGATTAATGGAATGCAAGTTCCACTTAATATTTTAAGACAAATAACTTTTAATTTGGTAGATTTCTATGGTCAACACGAAAATCAAGTTCTTTTAAGAGCAAAAAATCATTTATCATTACTAGAAAGTTATAATCAAGATTTATTTGAAAAAGATAAAAATGATTTGAATATTGCATACAACCAACTTAAAGAGATTGAACTAAAAAAAGAAGAAATAGGTGGCAACTTTGAAAACAGAGAAAGAACAATGGATCTTCTTAATTATCAAATTACAGAAATTGAAAACGCAAATATAAAAGAAAATGAAGATGAGTTGTTGGAAGAAGATCTAAAAGCTTGCATAAACTCAGAAAAAATATCTGATACCTTAAAGCAGTTTATATCTAATTTTGATTCTTCAAATGGAGTTTTGAGAACATTAAACAATGCAATACATAGTTTGCAAAATTTATCAGAGTACAAACAAGAGTTTTTTAATCTTAAAGAAAGATTAAGTAGTGTTATGTATGAAGTTGAAGATGTAACTGAAGAAATTAAAAATATATCTGCAGGATTAATATTTGACGAAAATAAAATAAACGAAATTTACAATAGATTAGATTTGATTAAAACATTAAAAAGAAAATATGGGCCAACACTTCTTGATGTAAATAAGTTTTTATCGTCTGCAAGAATTCAATTTGAAAACTTGGAAAATGCTGAATCCAAATTAAATGAGCTATCCATTAAAGAAGAAGAGCTGAAAGTAAAAGTTTATGAAATTGCCAAAAAACTATCTTTAAAAAGAAGAGCTTTAAGTAAAGAAATTGAAGAAAAAATTTGTAAAGAGTTGTTTGATTTAGGAATGAAAAATGCTAAATTTATGGTCAGCTTTATAGATATGCCGTTGCAATATGACGATAGAATTACTAAACAAGGTTTTGACAATGTAGAGTTTTTATTTTCAGCAAATGCAGGGCAAGAATTAAAACCACTTTCTAAAATCATTTCAGGTGGTGAAATGAGTAGATTTATGTTAGCATTAAAAAATATACTAGCAGATAAAGATGGTGTGGGGACATTAGTGTTTGACGAAGTTGATTCTGGAATTAGTGGAATTATAGGAAATGCTGTTGCAGAAAAATTAGCAAGGTTAAGTAAAAATTTTCAAATTATTTGCATAACACATTTACCACAGGTATCTGCTATGGCTGATGAGTATATTTTTGTTAAAAAAGAAACCACTAACAACAGCACGGAAACAAAAGTTGAAAATTTAGATGGAGAAAAAATTTACGAACATATTGCTCAGCTTTCGGGTGGTGATTATAAAACTGAAATATCGATTGCTCACGCAAAAGAATTAAAAAATAATAGTGAAGAATTTAAAAAAAGATTATAAAAGCATAGAATATATGCTTTTTTTATTTTGTAATATTATTTAAAATTTTGCAAATTCTACTACTATGAAAAAAATTTTTTTAAAGATTGTAGGAATTACATTTGCTTTTTTATTTATTATAATAACAACAAATGTTGAATTTAGTAACATTTTATCATTACCCGATGAAGTTGTTGTGACTTATGATGAAATTTCAAATATAAACAAAAAAAACACATTCGGGAAATATGTTTCTGCTAATGTATATAACGAAAATGTAAATGTAGGTGGTGAAAAGCAAACCAAAACAAAGTTGTCATTCAAACTATTTGGAATTATACCTATCAGAACTTTAACAGCAGAAGTATCCAAAGGTGTTGATGTTTATTTAGGTGGAATACCACTTGGTTTTTCTTTAAAAACAAAAGGGGCGATAATTATTGGTGAAAGTACAATTCAAACAGAAAATGGTTATGTAACTGCGTTAAAAAACAAAAATATAAAATCTGGTGATATCCTATATAAAATAAATGGTACGATAATTGATGATGTTGATAGCATTCCAGAATTGCTTAAAGATTGCAATGGTGAAAGAATTCAATTAACTCTATTAAGAGATGATAAAGAAATAATTGTTGAACTTGTACCAGAGTTAGATATTTCAGCAGGGGATTATAAACTTGGACTTTGGGTAAGAGATGATGCCTCTGGAGTTGGTACATTGACATTTGTCAATACTGATAATAATAGATTTGGGGCATTGGGGCATTCCATAACAGATTTCGAAACGGGTGTTGAAATCCCTGTTTCTGATGGAAAGATATACAAGTGTAGTTTGATTGGAATAACTAAAGGTGAGCGAGGAAAACCTGGTGAACTCAGATGTTTATTTATGCAAGGTAATAATTATAAGGGATTAGTTGATACAAATTGTGAGTATGGTGTGTATGGTGAGATAACCAATTTAGAAGGACTTGTTGATAATAATAAAATGGTTCAAATAGGCAGTAGGATGAGTGTAAAACCAGGTAAAGCAAAATTAATCAGTTCCGTTAGTGGTGTACGAGAGGAATATGATATTGAAATAATAAAGGCATCTTATCAGCCTAAATCAAGTGATAAAAGTATGGTAATTAGGGTAACAGATTCAAGACTACTAGGATTGACAGGTGGTATTGTTCAAGGTATGAGTGGAAGTCCTATAATTCAAGACGGAAAACTTGTAGGAGCTGTTACACACGTCTTTTTATCTGACCCAACAAAAGGTTATGCTGTTTATGTTGATTGGATGTTAGATAATGCTAAATAACAAAAATTGTTCTAGCATTTAATAAAATAAGGAGTATTGTTTCAATTAAGTTTAATAACGTTAATATCAATAATGTTATAAAAAATATTTTTAAAAATTTGGGTTTATTGCAAAATCCAAATTTTCTTTTTTCAACAGCTCTATCAATCATTATGCAGAAATATATAATGAAAATAAATGTTATAACTAGCTGACAGGGAATTATAACAACTACACTGGTAAATATTCCAGAAAACCCAAATAAAATTATTAAGAATGAACAATTTAATCCAATTAGATAAGCCCTATAAAAAAATAATATGTAAGACAATGGCAATAAAAATATTGAAAACGAAGATATGCTTATTACTACTAACACAGTTATATGTGATAACATTCTATAAAAAAATACATCAAAACTAAAAACACTACCGTCAGCATAAATGTATAGATTATAACCTTGAAAGTTTGAAATGCTTATACCACTTTTAAAAGCTGTAAATATACCTGTAAATATACCTAAAAGTGCAACAAAAATGAGAATAAGAATTTTTATCTTATTATATCTAAAAAAACCAACCAAATTATACTTAATGTTTGAAATTTTATTTAATCGACTATAAGTTTGCACAATTTATTTTATTCGACAAATGATATAAAAAGAACTTGTTTAAAAACATAGACAAATTTGTTTTGTATAATAAAAATTTTATGATATAAAATCTATATGAATAGAGTGGATAAAATAATAAAAAAATTAAATGAAAAAGTGGATATTGCAATTGTACTAGGGTCGGGGTTTGGCGAAGCGTTACAAGAGTTGACAGATAAAAAAGAAATACCTTATGAAAAACTTGGAATAAAATTTGGTGATGTTTCTGGGCACAATAGAAAATTAGTATTTGGAACTTATAATAGTAAAAGGATACTAATTTTTAACAGATTACACTTTTATGAAAGTGGTAATTTTACTGAAATTAGAAAATTATATGAGATAATATCAAAATTAGGTGTAAAGCTTATACTTATGACAACAGCAGTGGGGGCTGTAAATACAAATTTTAAACCAACAGATTTAGTTTTAATAACAGATCACATTAATTTAACAGGTCAAAATCCTCTAATTGCTCAAACACCAATAAAATTTTTAGATATGAAAAATGCTTATGATAAAGACATTATAAAACTTGCTTTAAAGTTAGCAAACAAAGCTTCAATAGACTTAAAAACAGGTGTGCATTGTCAGTTAACGGGACCAACTTATGAAACGCCAGCTGAAATTAAAATGTTGAGAAAAATTGGAGTTGATTCTGTTTCAATGAGTTCGGCAATAGATGTCATATTAGCTCATTCATTGAATATAAAAGTTTTATTAATAGCAGGGGTGACCAATAAGGCAAGCGATTTAGCTAAAAAACCAATTACTCACGAAGAGGTTTTAACGAATGCAAAGTTGATGTCGAAAAATATTGGAACACTATTTAATGCTGTAATTGATTCAGTAAAATTTTGATGTATAAAAAGTTTAAAATATCAAAAACTAACAACGAAATTAAAGTTGAGGTGATTCGTGAAAAAGTTTTTGATATCTATATGTTGTGTATTATGTTTTTGCATAATACCTATCAGTAGTATTACAAGTTCAAATAATGTTTATGCTTATGACGGAAATGTTAAGTCTTGCATTTTAATTGATTTTAATTCGGGAGAAGTATTAGAAGAAAATAATGCAGACGAAAAATTACCTATTGCAAGTATGGTTAAAATAATGACGCTTTTACTTACTTTTGAGGAAATGGATAATGGTAATTTGACCCTTGACACCCTAATAACAACAACTGAAAATGCTTCTGGAATGGGTGGTTCACAAGTGTTTATAGACCCTTATGTTTCCTACACGGCAGAACAACTAATTAAAAGTGTTATTATGGCATCTGCTAACGATGCGAGTGTTGCTTTAGCAGAATATATATCTGGTTCTGAATCTACATTTGTAAATAAAATGAATATGCGAGCAAAAGAATTGGGAATGTCAAACACTTTATATGCTAATTGTACAGGACTTCCAGAACCAAATCAATATTCCACTGCAAGAGATGTTGCAACCCTAATGAAAGAACTTTTAAGGCATAAAATATATTTTAAGTATAGCACAATTTGGATGGATGAATTAATACATCCTTCTGGAAGAAAAACTGAACTTGTAAACACAAATAAACTGACAAGATATTACAATGGTTGCGATGCAGGTAAAACAGGATCAACAGATGAAGCAGGTTATTGTTTATGTGCATCTGCTATTCGTTCTGATATGAGATTAATTAGTGTTGTCATTGGTGCAAAAACAGGACAAGAAAGGTTTAATGAAAGTGCAAATCTATTAAATTTTGGCTTTGCAAATTTTGAAAACAAAAACTTATTTTCAAAAAATGTTTCATTAGGTAAAGTGGGAGTTAAAAAATCAAAAGTTACTGAAATTGATTATTATCCTGAAAAAGATTACGCTGTATTAGTTAAAAAGGGAGATAAGGAAGCTTACAAAACGGAAATTGTAATTGATGAAAAGATATCTGCTCCTATTAAAGCTGGTGAACAAATTGGAACTATAATGGTTATCAAAAATGGTGAAATCAAAGATAAAGTAAATATTGTTTTAAAAGAAGACTTAAATTCTTTAAGTTATAAAGATAGTTTGGATAAAATTATATCAAAGTGGTAAAATTAAGCTTTAATGATATCAAATCATTAAAGCTTTTTTCTTTTATTTATTGACAAAACAAGTACATTTATTTTATAATCAAACTAAGGAGAAAACTTATGAGTCAAACTTTAAAATTTTTAGGAAGGGGATCAGCATTTAACAAAAATGAAATAAATAATTCTGCCTATTTTAAAAAAGGTAATGTTTTGGTATTAATAGATTGTGGCAACGGTGTTTGTGAAGCAATTAAAAAATCAAATGTGATGAAGGGGGTAAAAAATGTTTATCAAATTATCACACATACACACAAAGATCATATAGAAGATTTACCAAAATTTTTTGACTACTGTAATGATGAGTTAAAAATTAAACCAAACTTACTAAATACAATAAGTATAAATGGAAATAAAATTGAAAAACTTGGATTAAAAGAGGGAAGAGATTTTAAATATATAGAGCCATTGTCTAAGAACTTTAAATGGGTTAATTTCTTGCTCGTCCCACATTCTAAAACATTAGATACTTGTGCACTTGAAATTAATTTTGATAACAAAAAAATATTCTATAGCTCTGATTGTAGCAACATTCCTTTTCAAATTGAAGGTTATGATGAATATTATTTAGATTGCTCCGAATCTGGTAATGAACTTCATATGGATTTGGACAAGGTAAAAGAAATTATTAAAAAGAACAAGATAAAAAAACAACAAGTCTTTTTAATGCACATAGAAAGTCAGAGAATGTTAGATATAGCAAAACAGGAGGGTTTAAATGTTGTACAAACAATTTTAGCCCCTGAAAAGAGCAAAATTACAACAGTAAAAAAAGAAATTAAAAATACAAAAATAAAAGAAGTTGGTAATGTTAAAGAAGAATAAAAAAATAGCACATAAAGTGCTATTTTTTTAAAACCGTTTTATTACCCCTATAACTTTGCCTAATATTTCCACCTCTCGAACATAAATAGGGAAGTGTAATGAGTTTTGGGGTTGTAATCTATATCCATTTTTTTCTCTATAAAACTTTTTTACAGTTGTCCCTGACTCAACCCTAGCAACAACTATATCTCCATCATCAGCAGTATTTTGGACCTTAGCAATTATTGTATCACCATTGCTAATTCCAGCATCTTTCATACTATCGCCAACAACTTTTAAAAGAAATAAGTCTTGGTCTGTACCAAAAAAATTTTTGGAAATTGAGTAGGTTTCTATTAAATTTTCTTCAGCTAAAATTGGTTGACCACCTGCAATTTTACCAAGTAAGGGAAGTCTTACCATTTCCATACTGTTTTTTAACATTTTTGTTTCATCAATAATCTCTATAGCTCGTTTTTTTAATGGATTTTTTCTTATTAAATTTCGTTCAATTAATTTGTTTATATAATAATCAACTGTATTTACAGATTTTAAATTTAATGCAGATTGCATTTCTCTGTATGTTGGCGTATAACCGTGTTGACATTGATAATTTTTTAAATAGGTTAAAAGCTTTGCAAGATTAACTTCACTTTTTTTCATCAGTGTCTCCTTATATCCCTTATTATATAACATAAAACAACAAATTTGTCAAACATTTGTTTTAATTTCTTAATTTTACTATTTCAGCAACTGAACGCCTTTTGTCTTCGCTTATTGCTGCATAATGTTTTTTTGTTGTATTTACATCTTTGTGTCCTAAAACATCTGCGACTATGTAAATATCTCCTGTTTCTCTATATAAGTTTGTACCATAAGTACTTCTCAATTTGTGTGGAGAAATTTTTTTCAGGGGAGTAACAGCTCTGGAATATTTTTTTACAAGATTTTCCACAGCTCTTACTGTTATTCTTTTATTTTGTAGAGAAATGAAAAGAGCATTTTCTTCAGGTGGAAGTTTTTTATTATTTCTTACATCAAGCCATTTTTTTAAAGCATTTGAAACTTCCTCACCAAAATATAAAATTACTTGATTTCCACCTTTTCTTGTTATTTTAAATGCATTATTATCAAAATCTATATCGTCAACATTTAAGCCTACGCATTCGCTTACACGAATGCCTGTTCCTAAAAACAAGGTTAAAATTGCAACATCTCTTTCTGATGTATGTTTATTAAAACCCTGTTGCTGTTTGGTTAGTAAATTTGGTATTTCTGCTTGATTTATCAATTTGCTTACTTCATCAACTTCTAATCTTAAAATTTCCTTTTGGTGAATTTTAGGTGTAATGACTTTACTTGCAACATTTGAAGTTAATTTTTCTTTATTAAAAAGGTATTTGAACAAGCTTCGAACACTGCTCAACTTTCTTGATTTTCCTTTTTCTCCATTCTTGTAATTTTTTCCGTTATAATTATAAAAGGAAAGGTAACTTAAGTAAGAAGAAATATCTTCAGAAGTAACCTTGTCTAATTGTTCTATTCCTATTTCTTGTGGCTCGCAAAAAAACTTATATTTTGCTAAAAATTCAAAAAAAACTTTTAAATCCATAGCATAATTAAGCCTTGTAAGTGTAGAAGTATAGGATTCAACATCTAAAAAATATTTAAAGCAAAAATCTGGGAGATTTTTCAAATAGTTAGATATCTTTTCAATGTTTTTTTTATCTCTTTCTTGGAAATAATTTATTGACATATTTATATTTTAATATCTTTTAAAAAAGTTGTCAAAACATTTTTATTGTGTTATATTTATAAAGCAGTTTATAACATCTAGGAGGAGTTATGTTAGATATAAATTTAATCAGAGAAAATCCCGAATTTGTACAAAATGCCTTAAAGAAAAAAGGTTGGGATGTCGATTTTTCTGAGACAATAAAATTAATTGATAATAGAAAAGAATTAATAGTAAAAGTAGACACCTTAAAAAATGAAAAAAATAAGCTTTCAGCTTCTGTTCCACAAGTCAAAAAACAAGGTGGAGATATAAATACAATATTTGAAAAAGTAAAAGAGCTAAACGCACAAATTGAAGAACTTGATGCAGAGTTAAAAAGTTGCGAAAACAAAATTAACGATTTTGTAAGCACTTTACCTAATATTCCCGATGATGATTTATTACCTGGTGAAAAAGAAAATAATAAAGTTATTAGGACTGTTGGAGAAAAACCAACATTTAATTTTAAACCAAAAGACCACGTTGAACTTTGCGAAAAATTAGGAATTATTGACTATACTCGTGCTGCTAAAATTAGTGGAAGAGGGACTTGGATTTATAAAGGATTGGGTGCTAGGTTAGAGTGGGCAATTTTAAATTATTTTATTTCTGAGCATTTAAAAGATGGTTATGAGTTTATTTTACCACCACATATTTTAAATTATGAGTCTGGGTTCGTTGCTGGACAATTTCCAAAATTTAAACAAGATGTTTTCTGGTTAGAAAATCAAGAACCACAAAAATTTATTTTACCAACTGCTGAAACAGCATTGGTTAATCTTCATAGAAATGAAATTTTAGAAGAAGACGAATTGCCTAAAAAGTATTTTGCATATACTCCTTGTTATAGATGTGAAGCTGGTAGTTATAGAACAGAAGAAAGGGGAATGATAAGGGGATATCAATTTAATAAAGTTGAAATGGTTCATTACGCAACAGAAAAAAATTCAAAAGAATCATTTGAAGAACTTGTAAAAAAAGCTTCAAATCTTGTTGAAAAATTAGGACTACATTTTCAAGTATCTAAACTTGCAGCTGGGGATTGTTCACATTCTATGGCAAGAACTTATGATATAGAAGTTTGGATACCAAGTATGGGAATATATAAAGAAGTATCTTCTGTAAGTAATGCAAATGACTACCAAGCAAGAAGAGGAGCAATAAGATACAGAGATAAAGAAACACATAAGACAAAATATTGCCATACATTGAATGCTTCTGGTTTAGCAACATCAAGACTTTTCCCAGCTATAATAGAGCAATACCAAAATGAAGATGGTAGTGTAACGATTCCTGAAGTATTAGTTCCATTTATGGGTGGAATTAAAGTTATTAAACCATAAGGAGAAAAATGGCAGTTTTTGATAAAAGTACAATAATTGGTTTTACACAAAATGTTGATGAAAATGTAATTGAAGAAGACTATTCTGCGTTATTACAAATTTTAACAAATGTAATGGTAGATTTAAGTAAAAAAAATGCAATGATAAATTCTGATGTTGAAATTGTCCCTATTAATGAGTTTTCTACGGGAGCAGTTACACCTGTTTCAAGCTTAGATGTATTTTTAGTTATTAAATCTCCACAAATAGAACTCAACACAATAAGCCTTGTAAAAAATAAATTTATATCTTTTTGGGAAAGGCTAAAATTAGCTTGGAAAAAATCAAGGATAAAAAAGAAGAGAAAAAAACGCAAGAAAAATCTTGATGAAAATAGCACTTTAAATTCACAGATAAAGGGGAAATACAACATAAATGACCTTTGTATAGACCTTGTAAATGCAATCTCAAAGTACATTACTCCATTGACATTGGTTAGTTGTACTAACGCAATTGTTAGTATATCTGGAGATGATTTTACTTATCCTATAAATATTTATCCAGCTGTTAAAAAAGGAGAGACTTATTCTGTATACGATAAGATTTTAAACAAATTTTTCATATATGATTTTACACAAAGATTTATTAATTTACAAAATAAATTTAAGGGTATAGAGGATAAGGCATTAAATTTAATAAAAATTTACAATATGTTATATTTTAATATTTATAACAAGAATGCTTATCAACCTTTTATAGAAAGTTTAGTGTATAATATGCCAATGACTATTTTTGAAGATGACGACTGCTATGAATGTTTTATAAAATCTATTAATTTTTTGAATAATGCTAATTTTGCAACTTTTGTTTCTGTGTTGGATAATAAAAAACAAATGTTTAAAGATGAAAATCTTTACGTTAATATGTATGAGACATTGGATTTTATAAAAAATATAAAAAACAATATGTGAGGTGTATAATGTTAAGTGTTGCCATAGATGGTCCAGCAGGGGTAGGTAAAAGTACGGTGTCAAAAATTTTAGCAAAAAAACTTGGTTGGAATTGTTTAGATACAGGTGCTCTTTATAGAGCAATTGCTGTTGCTTGTAAAAATAATAAAACCAATATAAATGATATTAACGAAGTTGATAAACTTCTTAAAAAGATTCAAATAAGTGTAAATTTTGAAAATGGAGAACAACATACTTTTGTAAATGGTGAAGATGTAACTAATTTTTTAAGAACAAAAGAAATGGATATGCTATCTTCTGTTACTTCTGCATATCAAAATGTGAGAAGTAGTATTTTAGATTTACAAAGGAATTTAGCTAAACAACAAAATTTAGTTGTTGAGGGTAGGGATATTACTAGCAATGTTTTGAAAGAGTCTAAAAACAAGTTTTACTTAGATGCCTCACCACAAGAAAGGGCATTAAGAAGATATAATGAAAGATTGTCAAAAGGGGAAGATGCAAATTTTGATGATGTCTTGCAAGATTTATTGCAAAGGGATAAAAATGATACAACAAGAAAAATTGCACCACTTATTTGCACACCTGATTCAATTAAGATTGACACCACAAATCTGTCAATTCAGGAAGTTGTAGATTTGATGTACAACAATATTAAACTAAGCTAATAAGCTCCACCATTGATTCCAATAATTTGTCCGGTTATATAATCGGACTTTTTACTTGCTAAAAATAGAGCTAATTCTGCAACATCTGATGTTGTACCAAGTTTGTTTAAACTTAATGTGTTTTTATAATCTTCAATTTCTTTTTCAGACAAATTATTATTCATATCTGTTAAAATAAATCCTGGAGATATTGCATTGACATTTATGTTCTCCAAACCATATTCTTTAGATAATGCTTTTGTAAAGCCGATACAAGCAGATTTGGAAGCAGAGTATAGCACTTCGCAAGAACCTCCAATTTCACCCCATATTGACGATATATTTATAATTTTACCTTTTTTGTATTTAAGCATATTAGGTAAAACAAATTTTGTTACAAGAATCATACTTTTAATGTTAGAGTTAAATATATATTCGTAATCATTTTCATCACAATCAATGAATAATTTTTGAAGACCAACTCCTGCATTGTTTATTAACACATCAATTTTTTTAAATTTAGATATAGTATTATCTACAAAGCTTTTAATTTCACAAGATTGTGTCAAATCAGCTTTTTGAGAATAAACTTTAACATTATATTTTAATAATTCATTTTCAATTGCTTTCGCTTCTTTTTCTGATGTCTTATAGCAAAAAGAAATATTATAACCATTTTGTGCAAAAAGTTTTGCAATTTCTGCACCAATACCCCTTGAAGCTCCTGTAATTAATAATGTTTTTTCTATCATATGCAATATAATACTACAAAAATATTTATTCGTCAAACAAATCAAATCCCTTGATTTAAAAGTAATATTAATATATAATATATGTTATGATATATTTCTTATTATCGTTGTCAACAGAACTAAATGCATTAGAAATTATTGCATTTGTTTTAGCATATTTTTTATCGGTATGTTTAGCAATGTCTTTTCACGAATTTTCACACGCATTTGTAGCAACAAAAATGGGTGACCCAACACCTAAATTGCAGGGTAGATTGACTCTTAACCCATTTGCACATATAAGTCCTATGGGAATCCTGTGCTTTTTTTTGGTTGGTTTTGGTTGGGCAAAACCTGTTGAAGTAAATCCACTTTGTTTCAAAAAATTCAGGGCAGGTATGGCTTGGGTCTCAATTTCAGGAGTCATTACAAATTTTATTTTAGCTTTCATTTTTAGTGGACTATTTTATTTTAGTTTACTATTAAATCCTTCTAATTTATTGTTTTTCTTTTTGCAATATTTTTTATTGTTTGGGTTTATAGTCAATGTTTCTCTAGCAATTTTTAACATATTACCAATTTATCCTTTAGATGGATTCAATTTTATTAAAAGCTTTTTAAAATATGAAAATAAGTTTGTATTATTTATGGAAAAATATGGGTCGTTGATTATGTTAATAATATTAATCACACCATTATTTGACTTATTTTATAATTTTGTTGTTATTGGCATAGAAAATTTATTTTTTGGTTTTTGGGGGCTGTTTTTGTAATGGAAGAAAATTTTCAAGAAAATATGTTTGATGAACAATATAAATTCAAATTGGACAATTTTGCAGGTCCATTAGATTTATCGTTGCATTTAATGAAAGAAGCTAA
>CALVNP010000017.1 GCA_944349805.1 uncultured Clostridia bacterium | reverse complement strand
CAATGGAACGAATATAGGAAAAAACTTATCTGAACGCTTTGATTTATATCTTGCAAGCAATTCGCCGACTATTCCCTTTTCTAAGAACGATAATGCACTTTGCAATTTTTTTATTTCAGGTTCCACCTTATTTTTTAAAACTTCGTAATTTTGTTTGTGAACAGCGTGTTTGTTTTTTGCAGCGCCATATCTTTTTTTGGTTGTGTCAAAATCATCTAAAATTCTCTTAACAGCATCTGCCTGTCCAATTATTTTTTTCTCCAAATAATTTAAATTTGAAATTATCTTGTTTGCAAGTTCTTTATATTCATTAATTGTTTTTTCATCTAACGATGTAAAATCTTTTTTATCCAAATTGTCTATCATTTTTTGATTGTCATCAAATGCTTTTTTTAAATTATTATATTCTCTAACAATATCTTCTGCATTTTTTTCAAGTTGAGAAGATTTGTTTTGAGCATCTTTTACAACTCCAACCATATTTTCATAAATTTTTTTATCTTCACTAGAATTTAGTTCTCTTTCTAATTTGATAACTTCTTTGTCTTTTCTCTGATATTCTAGAATTTTCTTTATATCCATTCAACATCTCCTAGTAAAATATTAACATATCTATTCATTAAAGTCCACAAGTTTTTTAGCTCTTGAAGGGTGACGAAGTTTTCTCAATGCTTTTGCTTCAATTTGACGAATTCTTTCACGAGTTACATTAAATTCCTTTCCCACTTCTTCAAGTGTCCTTGGGTGAGAATCATCAAGTCCGTAACGGAGTCTTATAACTTTTTGTTCTCTTGGCGTTAATGTTTCAATTATGGATAAAAGTTGCTCTCTTAAAAGATTTTGACTTGCAACTTCAACAGGAGATTTTATTGTTTCATCTTCAATAAAATCTGCAATTTTGCTGTCGTCTTCTTCCCCAACAGGACTTTCTAATGAAATTGGATCTTGTGCAATTTTTTGTATTTCAGACACCTTTTCAACGGAAATGCCCATTGCTTCTGCAATTTCTTCCGTTGTTGGGTCTCTGCCCAGCTTTTGAATTAATTGCCTTGTAGCACGAGTTAATTTATGAATTGTTTCAACCATATGCACAGGAATTCTGATAGTTCTTGCCTGATCTGCCATTGCTCGAGTTATGCTTTGTCTTATCCACCAAGTTGCATAAGTTGAAAAACGAAAGCCCTTTGTGTGATCAAATTTTTCTACAGCTTTAATAAGTCCAATATTTCCCTCTTGAATTAAATCCAAAAACTGCATACCAGACCTTCCAACATATCTTTTAGCAATACTTACAACTAATCTTAAATTACTTTCTGAAAGCTTTGCTTTTGCATACTCATCGCCTTCCAAAACTCTTTTTGCAAGTTCTACCTCTTCTTCTGGTGATAATAGTGGAGCTTTGCCGATATCTTTTAAGTACATTTTTACAGGGTCATCAGAATTTACTTGAACAAGCAAGCTATCTAAGTTCATATCTTTTTCTGGTTCTAAAGACTTTATAATTTTGATACCCATTTCTTCAATTCTGCCAATAAACTCCTTTGTTTCATCAGCAGTTGCTTCTGCTTTAAAAAGCTTAGCATAAATATCTTCGTCATTGACGGAGCCTTTTTTTGTTCCTATATCAATAATCTTTTTTAACTCTGCTTCTAATTTTTCGTTAAGCATTAAAATCCTCCAAATTTTTATTCTTCACTTGTTTTGTAATTTCGTTTAATTCCTGTAAAATTGATTTTCTATCTTCCACAGTTTGAGCCTCTTTGAACATCTCAGTTAATTTTACTTGCCTTTCTTTTAAATACGATTCCACCATCAACCATAAACATTCATAAAAGTACTGTGATTGATTATTTATGCTATCAAAATTAAAATTTACGATATCTTTAATTTCCTGCAAGTTTTCCACATCAAAAAAGTCAAATACAGTTGTTATATGAAGTTCTACTCCTTGTTTTTTTCTATTTTGTATTAACTTATAGAGTTCAAGTTGATTTTCATTTTGAATTAATTTTTCCAAGTCAAATTTTAAATTTGCAAATTCCTTTCTATGAAGCAAACAGGCAAGAACATAAGTTACAGCCTTGGAATGTGTATTGTTCTGTTTTGTTAAAAGTACTTCTTCACTATTTCCAACATTCTCCTTAGCTTGTCCATTCAAATCTCTACGCAATATGTCAAGTGGAACACCTGAATAATCTTTCAACACTTTTAAATAAACGTCTTTTTCGCTTTCAGACTTCAAATTTCTTAATATTTCCAAGACTTCGGCAACAAACTTTGTTTTTTCAGACGCAATGGATAAATTATACTTTTTTTTGATATTCAAAATTTTAAAATCCGTTGGTGGAACGGCATTATTTAAAATTTCCTTTAACTTGTCCGAACCAAGTTCTTTTAAGCATTCATCTGGGTCCTTTCCATCTGGAAGAATTGCAACCTTTATGTTTAGCCCTGCCGTTTCAAGAATTGGAATTGCTCTTAAAATTGCCTTGCGCCCTGCTTCATCACCATCAAAACATAGTATAATATTATCCGAATATCTCTTTAACTCTTTTGCGTGTTCAAATGTGAAAGCCGTTCCTAAGCAAGCAACAGTTTGATAAAATCCTGCTTTGTGCATTGCAATTACATCTATTTGCCCCTCTACAATTATAATATTTGAAATTCCCTGAGTTTGTTTTGCTTTTTTAACCAAATTGATTGCATAGACGGTTTTACTCTTATCAAAAACAGGAGTTGCTGGAGTGTTTTTGTATTTTGCCATACTTTTACCTGTCAAATCCCTTGCGCTAAAACCAATACAGTCCCCATTAGCATTAACAATAGGGAAAATCAATCTACCAGCTAAAAAATCAAAATATTTACTATCACCTTTTTCAATTAATCCTGCCTTTTTAACATCTTCTAACTTTTTGCCTTTGCTCGTTAAATAATTGACTAAATCATTAGAATTTAAACTATAACCTATTTCAAAATTTTCAAGTTCTTTTCGGCCAAAACCCCTTTTTTTTATGTAATTTTGGGCAATCACAGATTGCTTTAAGTATATGTTGGATTTATAATGTTCTTTTGCTAAATTTAATATATTTAAAAGTTCATCTTTTTCCTTTTTCTTTTCAAAATATTTTTCATCATCGTAAATTTGTGGTATCTCCATTCCTGCACATTTAGCCAATTCCTCAACAGCTTCTGGATATGAGATGTTTTCATATTTCATCAAAAATGTTATCACATCACCCGATTCCCCACAACCGAAGCAGTGGTAATATTGGTCATATTCATTTATGCAAAAAGAAGGAGTTTTTTCAGAATGAAATGGACAACAAGCCCAATAGTTCTTTCCTTTTTTCTCCACACGAATATATTTTGAAATAGTACTGACAATTTCATTTTTGCTCTTAAGTTTTTCAATAAACTCAGAGCCATATCCTTTATTCAACATTAATAAACTTTTTACCCTTTAAAAAATTGCAACTAATATTATATTCGACACTTCTAGTTAATATTCCTTGTTAAAAATAAAAATTTTTCTTTTTTTTATTTTTATAAACAATTTTTAAAAAAATTATAAAAAAAACCCATTTTAACTTTAAGTTAAAATGGGATATATTTCTATTTTTTTTCATTTTGTTCTGATATATCTTCAACATCTTCATTATCATTATTTAAATTATTTTCTTCACCATTATTTTTTTCTTCCGTGGTGTCATTCTTTTTGGGCATTGTGACAACCCCCAAAACTATTAGTAACCCACAAATAGACATTATGATATCAGAAATTAATTCTTCTTGAATTTGCAAACCAAAACATTTTGCTATTGCTTGTGCAAACACAACAACACCAGCAGATAATGCAGTCCAAAAACTATATGATTTTATTCTATCTTTAAATTTCATTTACTTTTTTTTCCTTTTTCTTAGGCATAACAATAACTTTTTTTATTTCTTTAACATCTTCGTTAATTTCTTCAACAATATCCAAATGAGAAGAAAGTTTTTTTATCACATCTTGATATTTTTCTTCCCTACGCTTACTATCCTTTATTTGAATAAATAGAAGCAAAACAAATAAAACAGCAAAAATTCCATTGCTTATTATTGTGTTAATTATTTCTTGCCACATACTAATTTCTATTTCTTAGAGTTTTTTCCAATGTTGAGTAAAAGTTTCCAAGTTCAACTTTATATTGGTCATTATTTAAAAGCTCAGCAAGAGCTTCGTCTTTATCTAAGGACATAAAATAAGATAATGCCAAATTATACTTTTCATTTTCTTTAACCCTATTTAAAGCCGTTGACCCGTATTTACCAATATACTCTAAAAGTTCTTGATTTCTTTTCTGTTGATCAAGTTTATACTCAGCTTCCTTTTCTGCAATTTGGTTATTATACTCTAATACTTCCTTTTCTTTTTCTTCTATTTCCTTGTTGATTTCTTCTATTTTATCATTTAATTTTGTAGCATAGGAAATGTCAAAAGAATTTAATGCACTTTGTTTTTGACTTTCAAGAAGCGACTTTTCTTCTTCTAGTTCTTGAAATTTTTTTGTGTATTCCTTATCAAGATTTGCGTAATCATCCAACATTTTATTATCAAAAGCTTCCAAAACATTTACGATTATTGAAGATCTAGCAAGTCCTCTTTTTATAGAATCCTCACTTGCATTTTGCTTAAGTTCTTGATAAGTTTCTTTTAAATCATTTTTTTGAGAAATTAAGTTTTCCTTGTTTGCAGATTGAAGATTATTTATATCAGCAACTTTACTTTCGTATTCATTTTCAATATTCTTTTTGCCTGAATCTAAGTAACTACCAAGACTGTCCACTGCACTTTGCTTTACTTCTTCGCTTGATGGAGCTTCATATTCCATTCTATCAAGTGTGATATCAGAGTTATCAAAAGAATACTTTTTATCAACATTTTTAAATTCATCAAAAAGATTTGATTGTTTTTTTATTTTATCTGATTGTTCATCAGTGAATTTGTATGTATACATTTTTTCTCCTTTTGTTTTTGCCTTAAAGCTAAAACTTCATTACTTTGTTCATAGAACTTAATACGCTTGTGCATATGTATTTTCCAAAATATGTCTAAATCTGATTTCATCCATTCACCGTTAGCACAAGTTCAGGTGAAGAAATTTCTGCTTGCCCATTTTCAGAAATAAAGCTTATTTGCATATACTCGCCACGAACATTTGTTTTTATTCTTTGTGTGTAATCCGAACCTTTGATGGTATACTCTTTTTGTTCGATATCGGTTTTTATTAAAATTTTACTGTCGTACTTAGACTGAATAAACACCTCTTTAATTTGTTTTTGTTTGTCGGGATATCCTAAATTTGAGTTGGGAGAAGTCCAAACACTTTTAACAGAATTACCAAAAATTTTTCCATCATTTGTAAGTTCTCCCATCTTATTTGAATACTCACCATAAAAGCAAGCAACTAATTTTGAAATATTACCCTCATCTAAGCTTATTATTTTGTTTATGTCTACACCTCTCATAACATTTAAATCACCAGATTTTAAATCATATTCTATAAGAGCATTGTTTTTATAATCATCGTTTGTTTCGCAACCAACTTGAGTGTTATCATTAAAGTTTAATCTACAAGCCAAATAGTATTTACCGTTATGAAAAGTTGCAGAAGCAAATTCATTTTCCACATCTTTAAACAAACTATCAATACCCAAATCCAATTTAGTTGTTGAATATCCTCCAAAATAATGCAAACCATCTTTTGCCAAAAACATAATTCTATCTTCACAAGCACAAACTGTTCCACCATATATTTTTACGCTTGATACAAATAGTTGACTAACACTAAAATCTTCCAATGAACCGTATGCCGAAACTCTTGCAACACCATAATCTCTAAAAACATAAACATAATCATTAAAAGAAACAAGCGCACACATACTTCCCCGTTCATCAACCATTTGAATGAAGCCTGCATTATCAAGGTTATAATCCCAAGATGTTGGATCCAAGTTTGCACTAAATACAAGTGTGTTTCGTTCACCCTCCGTGATAGCAAATAATCTTTCATAATGAATACAAACGGAAACCAATTTGGGAGCTTCATCATAAGTTTGTGTGAGCTGATTTTGAGTAAAAACAAGCATAGGGTCTGTTGGAGATGAAAATATCATACAATCCTCTCCATCAAGCCTGTAATTTATAGCTACGGGGACACTTGTAAATAAGTCTATACCCGGGACTTTGAATGATTCAGTAACATAATGAAAAACATTAAAATAACATAAATCACCATCAGTTGTTGTGTACATTATCTTGTGTCGTCTTTTCCCAACAAGATTATCGTAATATCTAAAATGCCATAAATTAGATATGTCTTTATTTTGATATATTTGTATAACTCTATCACCCAATTCAGGATAATCATTTGGTAGAGTTAGCTCTTTAAAGCCCATTCCTGTTTTTAATGCCCCATTTTTTATCGAGTAATTATATACAAGTTTTGCTTGTTTGTGTGGTAACAAATTATCATCTGTTTCAGTATTCATACCAGATGCAAAACTTGTATAAGAAATTTTATATTTTTTTACAGACTTTGTTTTTATTTTGTTTCCATAAAACACTTAAATCCACCTCCTGTCAGGAAGACGAATTTCACTCTTTTTAGAATATGCTTCTTTTAAACCACTATAAAATCTTGTTTCCCAAACTTCTGCGTCATCGTACAAGCCCGAAATTAAACTAAATTCCATTGCAATTCCATAAGCCAAAACCCTTTCAGACAATTTTCCACCAAACATAAAGACATCATCATCAAAATCCAACTCGTCAGGTGAATAATTGTATGTTAAACTAGCATTCTTAACATTTGCGTGCAAGCCATCTTCTTCAAGAGTATAATTTACATTTTTTCCGTTTGAAATTAATTTTCTAACTTCAACAATGTTTTTAGAAATTTTAGAATATGGCAAGACATTGTTTTCAAAAACAACATTTTCAGTTTTTAATAATGGAATGTATGAAGTTGCAATTTCATTGTAAACAAGATTAAAACATTTTTTTAAATGTACAATTTCTTTTTCTTCCAAATCAGGTAAAACGCTTTCCGTTCCAAAAGGTACATACTGTAACAAATCTTCTTTATCCAAAAACAAAAGTGCAAGTTCAATAATTTCTTTAACCTTCATAAACTCCTCTCTTTTTATTTTCTTCGTCCAGCTCTTTAAACAACCTATCCCGATTTTCAACACGAGTTTGATTGACAAAGTCTATTGTCCGAGCATCTAACTCATCAAAAGGAACAGTCAGTCAATATGTGTCTGACTGCGCTTTATGATGAATTTCATATTTTCTTTTTTTTG
>CALVNP010000016.1 GCA_944349805.1 uncultured Clostridia bacterium | reverse complement strand
GCTTTAAGAGAAGAAGCTAAAAAGGTTAAAGTTGGTAAGAAGGACGACAATACACAAACTGCTGAAAAAGAACAAGAAGAAGTACAAGAAGAACAGGCAGTTGGTCAGGCAGAGCAAACACAAAAAGAACCTGTTTATGACGAGTATGGTGGGTACTATGACGATGAAGGTTATTATAGATATGCAAATGGTACTTACTATGACCCAGAAGGAAATTATCACGATGAATTTGGTGGCATATACGACCAACAAGGCAATTACTTCCCACCAGAGAATGATGTAAATACTGATACTCAAGAAGATATTGCAACAGCTGAAAATGATGAAAATCAACCAGTAGAAAGCTTAGATGGGCAAGAAGAAAATGTTGAGGAAAATGCTGAAGATAATGTGATACAAACACCTGTTCAAGAAGAACAGAAAGAAGTAAAAAGACGTGGTAGACCAAGAAAGGTTGAAACATCTGAAACAACGGAAGCAAAAGAACCAAAGAAGCGTGGTAGACCTAAGAAAGAGCAAAGCGAAGCTGAACCAGATGTAAAGCAAGAAAAGAAGCGTGGTAGACCTAAAAAGGTTCAAGATGAAAATCAAGAAGAAACACCAAAGAAGCGTGGTAGACCTAAAAAGGAAGTTGTAACTGAAGAAACGACCCCTGTAAAAAAGGGAAGGGGAAGACCAAAAAAAGTTCAGGAAGAAGATGATGCAAAAGTAAAAAACAAGGTTGGTAGACCAAGAAAGGAAACATCATCGGAAAATAAGGTTGGTAGACCAGCTAAAAATTCTACTACATCAAGGAAAGTTGGCCGTCCTAAAAAGGAATCTTCTGAACAGGAACAAGATAAAGTTCCAGCAAAACGCGGAAGACCAAGAAAGCTAGAAACAACTGAAACTACGGAAACAAAAGAACCAAAGAGGCGTGGCAGACCTAAAAAAGAGCAGACAGAAACTGAACAAGCTCCAAAAGAAGCAAAGAAGCGTGGTAGACCAAGAAAAACTCAAGATAGTCTTGATGAAATTAAAAGATTAAATGAGCAAATTTTGGAAGAAAATTTGAAGCTTCAAAGACAACAGGCAGAACTAAACAATGCTTTAGGTATAACACTTTCTCAATTAGATAATAATGAGACATCTCAGGTAAACAATCAACCTGCTGAAAATGTTGACAATTCTGTTCAAACAACGGAAAATGACAACGATAATAACAATCAATAATAAAAAGGCAAAAGTTTATACTTTTGCCTTTTTTATGCTATAAAAAACACAGCTGAAAGCTGTGTAAATTTGTAAGTTTTATTCACCTTTAAATGGAAGTAAAGCCATTATTCTTGCTCTTTTAATTGCAATTGCAAGTTCTCTTTGGTGAGTTGAGCAAGTTCCTGTTTGGCGTCTTGGAAGAATCTTGCCTTTTTCAGTTATATATCTTCTTAACTTTGCAACATCTTTATAATCTATTGTAGAAGATTTATCTGTACAAAAAGCGCAAACTTTCTTCTTTGATGGGCGTTTAAATTTTTTTGCCTTATCTTCTTTAATAACTTCTGTCATTTTGTTCTCCTTTTAAAATGGTAAGCTGTCGTCGTCAACTGGTTCAAGGTCAGCTACATCAGCTCTCTTTGTATTTGTTGTTTCTTTATATTCGTTTGAATCTCCAGAAGATTTAGTATTTAAAAATTCTACTTCGTCAGCTATCACTTCTGTTATATATCTTTTTGTGCCATCTTGGGCATCATAACTTCTAGTTTGAAGAACTCCAACAACACCACACTTACTGCCTTTTTTCAAGTATTTATGGCAATTTTCTGCTTGTCCTCTCCAAACCACAATGTTTATAAAATCGGTTTCCCTTTCTCCGTCTGCATTTTGGTATCTTCTTCCAACTGCTAAAACAAATCTACAAACGGCAACACCACTGTTTGTTGTTGCAAGTTCTGGGTCCTTTGTTAGATTTCCAACTAAAATAACCTTATTCATAATTTCTCCTATTATTTTGCTACAAACATTTGACGAACGATATTATCTGTTATGTTCATAAGCTTATTCATTTCGTTAACAACTTCTGGTTGTGCTGAAAAGTTCATTAAAACATAAAAACCTTCGTTTTTAAAGTTAATAGGGTATGCAAATTTTTTAATTCCCCATCTGTCAATTCCTTCAACAACACCATTTTTGTCTTCAACATATGCTTTAAATTTTTCAATCAAAGCTTCGCGTTTATCTTCTGCTAAGTCTGCTGAAATGATGTATAAAAGTTCATACTTATTCATCGTAAATTCCTCCTTTTGGTCTAATTTCGGTTTTCTTTTGAAAACAAGAAGTTCTTTATTTTTTAAAGACTGCTAAATTCTACCACAATGTTTGATGTTTTGCAAGTATTATTTACATTTTTAGCTAGTTTTTATTTTAGTTTTTTCTTTACATTTCTATTAAAGTATATTATAATATATATACAAAGTGAACCTTAAAAAACCACTTGTGTATGTGTATACTTAAAATTTTTAAAAGGATGTATTTATGGACGATTTAGATTTTAGTAAAAGTAAAAAATATGATGAGAATGATATTCAAATTTTACAAGGATTGGAACCCGTTAGAAAGCGTCCTGGTATGTATATTGGTTCAACTGATGAGCGTGGCTTGATGCACTGTGTAATTGAAGTTGTTGATAACAGTATTGATGAAGCACTTGCTGGTTATTGTACTCAAATTGACATAACCTTGAACGCAGATGGGTCTTGTAGTGTTGCTGATAATGGTCGTGGTATTCCCACAGGTATTATTGCATCAGAGGGCAAAAGTGCAGTTGAAGTTGTTTTAACAAAGCTTCACGCTGGTGGTAAATTTGGTGGTGAAGGATATAAAATTTCTGGTGGACTTCACGGTGTTGGTGTATCTTGTGTTAATGCGCTTTCAAAATGGTTAAAAGTTGATGTTTATCAAAATGATTATCATCATTTTATTGAATTTAAAAGGGGGGTTGCTGTTGAACCTTTAAGAAGGCTTGAAAAGGTGGACAAAAGGGGTACAACGGTAACATTTTTACCTGATGATGAAATTTTTGAAACTGTAGATTTTGATTATGATTTAATGAGAAATCGTTTTCGTGAAATTGCATTTTTGAACAAAGGACTTGTCATAACGCTTGAAGATAAAAGAACGGAACCAGCAAAATTTGAAAAATTTGAATTCAAAGGTGGAATAATAGAATTTGTTGATTATTTAAACAAAAACAAAGAAACTCTTTTCCCAAATCCTATTTATTTCAATAAATTCAATGCAACAAATGAAGTTGAGGTGGCTTTCCAATACAATGATGGTTACAATGAGCAAATTCATTCATATGCAAACAACATTAACACAGAAGAGGGTGGAACACACCTTGTGGGATTCAAAAATGCTCTTACAAAAGCTATTAATGATTATGCTCAAAAAAATAAAATAATAAAGGAAAGTGAAAAGCTATCGGGTGATGATTGTCGTGAAGGCATAACGGCAATAATAAGTGTTAAACTTATGAATCCACAGTTTGAAGGACAAACAAAAACAAAGCTTGGCAATAGCGAGATGAGAGCAATCACTGAAAAAGCTGTTTTAGAGGGGTTTGGTGACTTTTTAGAGGAACATCCAAAGGAAGCAAGAGAGTTGGTTTTAAAATGCATCACTGCTCAAAGAGCAAGAGATGCAGCAAGAAATGCAAGAGATTTAACAAGAAGAAAAGGTGTGCTTGAAAGTACAACGCTTCCAGGAAAACTTGCAGATTGTTCTGAAAAGGACCCTACACATTGTGAAATATATTTAGTGGAGGGAGATTCTGCTGGTGGTACAGCTAAACAGGGAAGAGATAGAAGATTTCAGGCTATTCTCCCACTGCGTGGTAAAATTTTAAATGTGGAAAAAGCAAGGTTAAACAAGATTTTAGAAAATGCTGAAATTAAAGCTATGATCACTGCCTTTGGTGCTGGTATACACGATGACTTTAATGAAGAAAAACTTCGTTATAACAAAATTATTTGTATGACTGATGCCGATGTTGATGGTTCACATATTAGAATACTTTTGTTGACTTTCTTCTTTCGTTTTATGCGTCCACTAATTGAAAAAGGACACGTTTATGCAGCGCAACCACCTTTGTATAAATTAACAAGGGGTAAAGATGAACTATATTTTTATTCTGATGAAGAGCTGGAGGCAAATTTAAACGAGTTCGGCAGGAAAGGTATCACACTTCAGAGATATAAAGGTCTTGGAGAGATGACAGCGAGTCAACTTTGGGAAACAACTATGAATCCAGGAAATAGAGTGCTTCTTCAAGTTACAATGAAAGATGCAATTGAAGCAGATGCTGTATTTAATCAACTTATGGGTGAAGACCCTGAGCTAAGAAGACAATTTATTCAAGATAATGCAACTATTGTTGATGAACTTGATGTATAGGGGATTTTATGAATAAGGATTTTGAAAAAGCTTATCAAAAATTTTTACAAGTTTGGGGTGAAGATGCTCAAATTATGATGGCAATTGAAGAGATGAGTGAACTTACAAAAGAGCTTTGCAAATATTTAAGGTATAAAAATTTCAATGAGAAAAGTGTTGAAGAAGTTGTACCAAATATTAACGAAGAAATTGCCGATGTTTTAAATTGTATTGAACAACTTGAAATAATGTTTGATAGTGAAAAAATAAACGAAATAAGAAAAGCTAAAATAGAAAGAACTTTAAAAAGGGTGTAGTATGGAAAAAGACAAAAAAAGTTTAGAAGAAATTTTTAAAGACACAACAGTAAAAAAGATTGAAGTGGAAGATGAGTTGAAAAAATCTTTTATTTCTTATGCTATGGCTGTCAATGTTTCAAGAGCAATACCAGATGTTCGTGATGGTTTAAAACCTGTCCATAGAAGAATTTTATTTTCAATGGGGGAATTAAACAACTTTTCTGATAAACCATATAAAAAATGTGCAAGAATTGTTGGTGAAGTTATGGGTAAATATCACCCACACGGAGACAGCTCAGTTTATGATGCGTTAGTAAGACTTGCTCAGGATTTTTCTATTCGTGAACCACTTGTTGATGGGCACGGAAATTTTGGTTCTGTTGATGGTGATAGTCCAGCTGCTCAGCGTTATACAGAGGCTAGACTTTCACCTATAGCTTCGGAAATGTTAAAGGATATTGATAAAGATACTGTTGATTTCTATCCAAACTTTGATGAAACTTTGATGCAACCTAGGGTTTTACCAGCAAAATTCCCAAATCTTCTTGTAAATGGTGCAGATGGAATTGCTGTTGGTATGGCAACAAACATTCCACCACACAATTTGATTGAAGTTATAAACGGAGTTCAAGCTCTTATAGATAATCCGGATATAGATATTGATGACCTTATTAAAATAATTCCAGCTCCAGACTATCCAACGGGTGGTATAGTTATGGGAAGAACAGCTGTTAAACACGCATATAGGACGGGTAAAGGTGGAATTGTTGTAAGGGGTAAAGCTGAAATTGTTGAAGAAGGTAACAGGCAAAGGATTATCATTACAGAACTTCCATATCAAGTAAACAAAGCAAGATTTATTATGCAAATGGCAGAACTTGTAAAGAATAAAAGGTTGGAAGGCATTTCGGACATTAAGGAAGAATCTGACCGTGATGGAATGAGGGTTGTTGTTGATGTAAAGAAAGATGCAAATGCTCAAGTTGTTTTAAACATGCTTTATAAACATACACAACTTCAAGTTAGTAGTGGAATAATAATGATTGCTTTAGTGGGAAAAGAACCCAAAATTTTAAATTTGAAAGAAATTCTCTATTATTACCTTGAACATCAAAAAGATGTTTTAATTAGAAAGACAAAATTTGATTTAGCAAAAGCAGAAGAACGAGCACATATACTTAAAGGACTTGTTATTGCTCTTGCAAATATTGATGAAGTTATCAAGATTATTAAAAATTCATTAGATAAACAAGAAGCAATGCAAAAGTTGATGGAAAATTTTGAACTTTCTGAAAAACAAGCAAATGCTATACTTGAAATGAAACTATCCAGACTTACGAGTTTGGAAGTTGAAAAACTCAATGAAGAGCTTAAAGAAATTGAAAATTTAATTGCAGAATTAAATAGTATTTTGCAAAGTCCTCAAAAAGTTTTGCAAATAATAAGGGGAGAACTTGAAGAGGTAAAACAAAAGTATGGTACTCCAAGAAGAACGGAAATCAGCTTAGATTTGGGTGGTATTGATATTGCTGACCTTATCGAAGAAGAAGATGTTGTAATATCAATGACGCACCAAGGTTATATAAAAAGAATGAGTGCAAGTGAGTACAAAGCTCAGCATCGTGGTGGAGTTGGTATTACTGCTCATAAAACAAAAGATGAAGATTTTGTTGAAAAAGTTTATATAACAAATTCTCATTCAGATTTATTGATGTTGTCTAATCAAGGAAAGGTATACAGCATAAAAGCATACGAAGTCCCAGAAGCATCAAGGCAGGCAAAGGGCAGAGCAATGATTAATTTATTGCAACTTTCACAAGATGAAAAAATTTCTGAAATTGTACCAATGCCAAAAGATAAGGAAAGTAAAGGTTCCTTAATTATGGCGACAAAAAATGGACTTATTAAAAAGACAAAATTATCTGAGTATGAAAATATAAGGAAGTCTGGTAAAATTGCAATCAAACTTAATCCAGGAGACGAGCTTATCGGGGTTAGCTATATAACAGGTGATGAAGAAGTTTTGATTGCTTCAACAAGTGGTAAGTGTGCAAGGTTTAGTGTTAAAGATGTTAGAGAAGTTGGAAGAGATAGTTTGGGTGTTAAGAGTATGACACTAGACGAAGGGGAAAATGTTGTAAGTATGGCGATTGTAAAACCTGAAAGTATGGTTGTTACAATTTCAGAAAATGGTTATGGAAAGAGAACTCCTGCAAGTGAATACAGATTGACATCTCGTGGAGCAAAGGGTGTGAAAGCTGGAATTTTCAATGAAAAAACAGGAAATCTTGTTGGGCTTGTTCAAGCTGGTGAAAGCGATGATTTGATGTTAATTGCTGATAGTGGAATTGTAATTAGGACACCTGTAAAGGATATAAGTATTATAGGTCGTGTAAGTCAGGGCGTAAGGGTTATGAAGCTAAGGGACAATGCTAAACTTGTTGCATTCGCTGTGACTGAACACGAAGAAGAGGAAGAAAAAACGGAAAATGATTCAGTTGATGGTCAGGAAAACATACAGCAAAGTGCACAGGTTTTAGATACAGATGATAATGAAAATATAGATGACAATGAATAAAAAATAAACAGCTATGGTTAAACCTTAGCTGTTATTTTTTTGCAATCATAATTCCATCTCCATCATCAAGGAAATTACATTGTTTAAAAAGTTTTTTACTTTCTTCTATAAATTTTCTTAATCTTAATATTGCTGTTCTATGTTTATGTTTGGGGTATTCATTATTATTAACCCACCCGTGATAGTAAATATTATCTGCGAATAAAACTCCGTTGTCAGTTAATAGGTTGTATAATACAGGTAATTGCTTTAAATATTGACCTTTTGGACCATCAAGAAAAATAAAATCAAATTTTTCCTGAAGCTTTACAATAATTTCATTTGCGTCACCTAAAATTTGGGTAATATTTGATGTAACATTAAATGTTTTAAAAGTGTCTTTAGCAAAATTAAATCTATCTTCATCAAGTTCTATTGTGGTTAGATGTGCATTGGAGTTTTGAATAATTATTGTTCCAGAATAACCAATTGCCGTTCCAATTTCCAATATGTTTTTAGGATTAACATCAATTAATGTTTTAATTAAAATTTGTTCTGTTTGTTCTTGTAATATTGGAATAAAGTTGTTTTTTGCATAAATTCTTAATTCTTCAAGCTTATTCATATCAATCCACAAGTACAATTGCCAAAGTCATTGGGCGTCTTTTAGTTCTTTTAAAAATAAAGTTTGACATATATTTTCTAACTTCATTTTTTAAAAGACTTGGTTCTGTTCCTTGTACATCAAGATTTTTCATAAAGGCAATTAAATTAGTTTTTAAATCTGAAACAAAACTATCTGCTTCATCATTGTACACAACACCTCTTGTAATAACAAATGGGTCTCCAACCACATTACCAGAATTCCCTGAAACATTTATAACAGCAATTGCGAATCCGTCTTCTGAAAGCTGTTTGCGTTCTCTTAGAACACTGCTTTCAAGATCTCCAACGCCTATTCCATCAACAAGTTTTACCCCTGCTTTTGTAAATCCAAGCTGTTTCATATAGTTAGGTGTTAATTCAACTTGCATTCCAAGATCTGGTAAAATTATGTCTCTTGCATTCATTCCTAAACTCATAGCAAGTTCCTTATGTTGTTTTAAATGACGATATTCGCCGTGTATTGGCATAAAAAACTTTGGTTTTGTTAATGAGTGTATTGTTTTAATTTCCTCTTGACAAGCGTGACCAGAAACGTGAACATCAGCAAGCTCGTCATAAATGACATCAGCTCCTTTTTTAAACAAATGATTTATAACATTATAAACACTTTTTTCATTTCCTGGAATTGGCGATGCAGAAATTATAATACAATCATTTTCACCAATTTGAACCTTATTAAATTCGCCAGCTGCCATTCTTGTTAATGCGCTCATTGGTTCACCTTGACTTCCTGTTGTTAAAATTAAAAGTTCCTTGTCTGCATATTTGTCAATTTTATCTATGTCAATAATATTGTTTTTATCAAAGAAGAGTTCTCCAATTTTCAACGCAACTTCGGATACATTAAGCATACTTCTTCCCGTAAAAGCAATTTTTCTTTTGTATTTTTCTGCCAAATTCATTATTTGTTGTAGTCTGTGAATATTGGAAGCAAATGTTGCAACAATCAACCTGTTGTCAGGGTGAGCCTTAAAAATGTTTTCAAGTTCCTTGCCAACATTGGATTCACTCATAGAATAACCTTTTCTACATACATTAGTGCTTTCGCACATTAAAAGTGAAACTCCTCTTTTGCCTAATTCACCAAATCTTATAAGGTCAGTCATTTCTCCATCTATTGGTTGAAAATCAATTTTAAAATCGCCGGTGTGGACAATATTGCCAGCAGGTGTTCCAATGCAAAGTGCTAAACTTCCAGCAATAGAGTGACTAACTTTAATAAATTCAATAGTAAAATCTCCAAGACGCAATACATTTTTAGGTTTAACGGTTACCATCTTAGCTTTTATTTTAGGATATTCTCTAAGTTTGTTTTCAACTAAGGCAAGAGTAAGTCTAGAACCATAAATTGGTACATTAACTTCGGATAGGACGAAGGGAAGTCCACCAATATGGTCTTCGTGTCCGTGTGTTAAAATTATAGCTTTAAGTTTTTTCTTGTTTGCAACAAGATAAGAAACATCTGGAACAACAACGTCAACACCTGGAAGTTCATCACCTGGGAAAGTCAATCCTGCATCTACAACAATCATTTCGTTGTCTGTTTCAAATGCAGTCATATTTTTACCAATTTCTCCAACTCCACCAAGAAATGTAATTTTAACTTTTTTTCCTTTGCTTTCTTTAACTTGAACAATTTCAGTATTATTTTCAATTTTAGTTGATTTTTTTGTTTTTATAGAATTACCTTGTTTGTTATTTTTTAAATTTTTTACGTCGACATTTAATCCGTCACTATTCATTTTTATTCTCCTTTTTACATAAAACAATATGCCATAAACCATTATGGCGTAAAATATAATAGTTTTTTTATTTTATTAAATAATATCTTTTATCTTTTTTAATTTATCTGTTTGTTCAAGCTTTTTAGGGGACAAAATTGTGTCTAAGTCCACATAATATCTCATTCCTTGACTTCCAAAGAACATTACCATTTGGAATATTAACACAATTGCTGACCCAGCTGGAATTGTGATTATAAACGAGAAACTTCCAAAAATTAAATTTATTGATAGTATTACAGCAACTATAATAATTGAAGTTGAAAATACTTTCAAAAATCTTCTAAAAACTGCCTTAAACCCAAGCTTCAAACCCTTTACAGCATTGCAGTTGTAAACTATTGTAGCTGGCATCCAACCTGAAAATAAGGTAATTTTTAATCCAACAAAAACGATTATATAAATGAAAAGCAAGAATGGTACTAAAATTGCAACAATACCACCAAATGTTACGAGTGTTAAAATCCCATAAATTCCTGCTATTGTCAAAATGTTTATTGGAAGCATAATTGCAAGATTAAGCAATGAATAAATGCAAGCTGTACCAAGCTTTCTTATCATAGAGCCCACAAATGAATATTTTGTCAAGCTTGCCATATAACCATATAATGTTTCACCCGTTGCGATGTTGGATAAATTCCACAAGAAAGGTAGCAAAACAACAAAATTAAAGAAATATAAAATAAAAATTCCTATGTTGTTTATAGCCAAATCTACACAAAAGGCAAAAAAAACTTGAAAGATATTAAGTAAAGATTGTAAAAGCTCTACAATACTAGCGCCCAAATTAAAGGAAAATAAAAATGATAATATGCTGTCCCATAAGTTAGTAAAACTTTCAGTACCAGAAATGTAGGAAAATCCAATAAAAAATAGACCAGTAGCAATTCCAAGAACTATTAGTTTATATAAAAGTAGTTTCCAAACTGTTGCAAAGTTAGCCATTAAAAGCTTAACTGAGTTTTTAAACATCATATAAAATATGTTTCCCTTTAAAAAATATTTAAAACGCTTGCTTGCAAGCTATTACAAACTTATTTACTTTTAATAGTGTAACGCAATCTTAAAAAAAAATCAAGTGTTACAAAACAATTTTATTCATTAAATACATAAAATAGTATATGAGTAATTTTAATCCAGAAGAAATTGCAGTTATCGGTACAGCAATAGCAATGGAATTAGCAAAGGGGAAGAGTAAAGAAGAAATTAAAATAATAAAAGCGTTGGTGCTTCAAATACACTCAACGCTTTTGACACTTTTAAATTAATTAAAAGATACTTGAACATCTCTTGTTACATCAATTCTTCCACTATTAGATTTTAATTTTAATATTGATGAATTGTAAATATTTTCTCCTCGTATCAATCTTAAACATACTTCGTTATTAATTTTTTCTTCTTCCCAACTTAAATTTGTTTCTGAATGAGTTTCAGTAATTAAATCAAGGGAAGCATTTTGATTTATAACAACTTCAATTTTCCCATTTTGCGTTGTAATATTTCTGTTGGCATTAAATGTGTCAAAAATTGCTTTTACACTTGCACTTTCTGTTGTCAAGTTTATTATGCTGTTATTATCAGCTTCTACGAACAAATTTATAGAACCATTTTTTGCATTTATTACAGCACTTGATTTTATTCCCGTTTTGTCTTTTCCTATATTAATAACTGCTTTATTTGAATTGATGTTTATGTTACCAACAACATTGTTTGCTTTTAAAATTAAATCGTTTGCAGATGGAATTAATAATTCTCCATTAATACTTGAAACTTCAATGTTTGTTCCATCAATTTTTTCTGTTCCATTTAGATTTCCATAAATATTACCAAGTCTTACAATACCAATTTGAGTGTCTAGCATTAAGCTTCCATTAACATCTCCTCCTGTAACAGTTCCCGTGTTTGTTCCCACTGTAAGAGATGTTGTATCTATTAAGGTGTTGGGTAAGGTTATGTTTCCACTTTCTGTTTTAACTGACATTGTTTGAGATGAGAAGCTTTTTGCAGAAAAAAGTATATTCCCACTTTTTGTTGAAAAATCCACAAAGTCAGGTGATGTTGTGTATTCTTTAACCAATATTACTCCACTTTCACTATTTGCAGTTAAACTTTTAACATTTAAATTTACGGGTTCATTATCTCTGCCAACATTTCCACCGAAATCTATATAACCACTTTTGGTATTTATAATAAAGTTTACACCACTTATGTTTTGTTCTGCTGGTATAGTTAAAACAGCTAAACAGCTAGAAGTATTCGCTAACCAAGTATTAACTTGCTCGATGTTTATTTCAAGATGATTTTTGCCATCTACATTTAATTCATTGATTGAAATGTTAAAATCTGTCTTTTCAGAAGTCTTTACAAGTCCATAAAATTTGTTAGAAACAACTAAGTTTGAATTTGTTGCATCTCTGTAACCCTTTTTTATTTCTATATCAAAGTATCCATTTTCAATTAAATTTCCTTTAGGGTCTTTGGAAATGGAGTTGATGATTACAGTATCGTAATTTGATATTTCTTTAAAGTCTCCTTCATAGGTGGTGAGAGTATAATTGGTGTTATTGCTCATCCACTCTAAGCCAAAAATGCTTGTTCCCGGAATGAACATCATTATACATACCATAACTAAACAAGCACCCAGTATGAGACCTAAAAATATGAATAAATACATTAAAAACCCACTTTTTACTTTCATATTTTCTCCTCTAACCAGAGTTTAACACAAAAATATTATTAATACAAGTGTTATAAAAAAATAGTCAAGTTTAAAAAATCACTTTTTAGATAATAATTTGAATATGAATTCATTTATTTATCCAAGTTTTAATGGAAATCTTTGTTTTGTTGGAAATAACGCTGTTTTATGTATGGTTAGAACAAACGGCTCTATTTTTTTACAAAGCTTTAAAACAAAGTATAATCCAATACCAAATTATAAAATACCATTTTTAAGAGGTATTGAGTATTTAATATTTGGAACATTTTATTTCTTTTGGGGATTATATTTAAGCATAAAAAACACGCCAATTCCTAAATTGAACGAGAAGATTTCAAAAGGACTAAACATACAGTCAAGTTATATTTTCGGAACAGTTAGCTTATTGCTTGCTATATGTATATCCGTAATTTTTTTAGGTATTATCCCAACCCATTTGGGATACTATATCGCTGGGGCGAGCTTGTCCATTTGGGTAAAAAAATTAGTGATTGCTTTGGTTAAAGTTGCAATGTTTGTGTTGTTGCTAGCTTTTTTATATTCGTTTTCTTCAATGAGAAAGCTATATAAGTTTAATTCTGCAGGAAATAAGGCATTAAATGGAAACATTCAAATAAGTTCTCATAGGGCAACAAATTACTTAAACTTTATTGTTTTTTGTTGGATTTTGAATTATTTTGTGGTATCAATATTAGGAATTGAAGTAAGCTTTTGGTTAAAAGCTTTTGTCAATGTTGGAATATTTTTGCTCGAAGCAAGCGTTTTTTATGAAATATGTTATTTGTTTGATAATGTTTTTTTAAAATTTAGATATCCAATATTGATTACAAGCTTTTTTGTGAATAGTAAGCCATCAAGTACGGAAATTCAAACTGCCAATACAAGCTTAAGTGAAGGAAAATTGATGTTAGAAAATTTAAAAAGAGAAGTTATTAATGAGGATAGTCAAGGGGGAAATATTGCCTTTTCTTTATGTTATTCCGAAGTGAAAAACAAATTAAACAGCGCAGGTATAACGGAAAATGCAGAAACCGATTGGTTAATTGCAAGTGTTTTAAACAAGAATAGAGCAGAAATAAAATTGCTTACACAAATTTCTAGAACGGACTACAAAAGAATACAAAAGGTTTTGGAAAGAAGGATAAAGGGTGAACCCATAGATAAAATTTTGGGCAAAACTGAATTTTATGGACTTCCAATAATTGTAAATAGAGATGTTTTAAGCCCACGAAAAGAAACGGAAATTTTGGTGGAAGAAGCATTAAAAATAATAGGAAAACAAAAATTAGATGTGTTAGACCTATGTTGTGGTAGTGGAGTGATAGCAATAACAATTGCAAAAAATTCAAATTCAAAAGTTACTGCCATAGATATAAGTGAAAAGGCATTGGAAGTTGCAAAAATAAATGCAAAAAATAACGAAGTTAAAATTAATTTTGTTTGTAGTGACCTTTTTTCAGAAATAAAAAAAGGTAAAAGGTTTGATGTTATAACTTGTAATCCACCATATGTTAAAAGCGATGACATAAAAAAGCTTGATAGAGAAGTAAGGGATTATGACCCTTTAATTGCATTAGATGGTGGCGATGACGGTCTGTATTTTTATAAAAAAATTAGTGAACAAGTTGAAAATTATTTATCTCCAAATGGGGTGATTTTGTTTGAAATAGGCAAGGGACAAGAAAAAAGCGTAAAAAAGTTCTTTTCAAAAAAGAATTTTAGTGTTAGAATAGTCAAAGATTATTCTGGAATACAGAGAATTATTATAGTTCAAAGAGGGTAATATGCTTGATAAAACAATAAAGATAAAAAAGAGATTTGATGAGTTGACAGAGCTTATATCAAGGCCAGAAGTCATTTCTGATATAAATGAATGGAAAAAACTTGTTAAGGAAAGAAATTCAATTGAAGATATAGCCATTGCACACGATAAAATGCAAAAGTTGGTTGATGAAAGAGAAAAAGCTGAAAAAATTGTCAATGAAGAAAAAGACGGAGAAATGAAAAAGCTTTTTGAAGAAGAGCTTTTTGAAATTAAAAAACAAATTGAAGAGCTGGAAGAAGAAATAAAGATTTTGCTTTTACCAAAAGATGAAAATGATGAAAGCAATGTTATTGTTGAAATTAGGTCGGCAGCTGGTGGAGAAGAGTCAGCATTATTCGGGGCAGTTTTAATGAAAATGTACATTCGTTTTGCAGAAAGAAAACACTGGACGGTAGAAATGATTGATGTATCTGAAACAGAACTAGGAGGAATAAAGGAAGCTGTTTTTTTAATTAAAGGAAAAAATGCATACAAATTTTTGAAGTATGAAAGTGGTGTACATCGTGTGCAAAGAGTGCCAGAAACGGAAACGCAGGGTAGAGTTCATACTTCTACAACAACAGTTGCCATTCTTCCAGAAGTTCAAGATGTAGATTTTGAAATAAATGATAAAGATATAAAAATAGATACATATAGAAGCAGTGGCGCAGGTGGTCAACACGTAAATAAAACGGATAGTGCAATAAGAATAACACATTTCCCGACAGGAATTGTTGTTGCTTGTCAAGATGAGCGTTCTCAAATAAAAAATAGAGAAAGAGCAATGAGCATTTTAAAATCAAAATTATATGACTACTACAAAACTCAGCAAGATAAGGAATATGCTGAAAATAGAAGAAGTCAAGTTGGAACGGGCGATAGAAGTGAAAGAATAAGAACTTACAATTATCCACAAGGCAGAATAACTGATCATAGAATAAATTATAGCATATATAATATGGAAGATTTTCTTGATGGGAATATTGAAGAACTATCTAACGAACTTCAAAGGGAAGATCAGAAAAGAAAATTAGAAGAAGCAGGAAAATAAGGAGAGTGTTATGAATACATATTCATTATTCATCTTAAAGCCAGGTTTTACAGATAAATTTAAGGAATTAAACAAGGTTTTGGTTGAAAACAAAATAAAAATTGAGGACATAAAAAAATGTGTTTTGCCAATTGAAAAAATAGAAAAACATTACAAGGAACATAAAGGTAAGCCATTTTATGAAAGTTTGGTTAGATATATGACGGAAGGAGATGTGAAAGGTATTTATAAGTTTAATCCTGAGTGCGTTGTTATGGTTGTTTCTAGTGAAATTGAGGAAACAGAAAAAGATTTTATTGAAAGAACAAGGAAACTAGTAAAAGAAGTTCTTCGTCCATCTTTAGCTTTAAGCAGAGAAAAGTATAAGATATTGTCAGATGAAGAATTTAATCAACTCACCACAACTGCAAATGTCATACACGCTTCAGATAGTCCAGAATCAGCACAAGAAGAAATTTTAAATTTGTTTTAAAAGCATCCAAAGTGCTTTTTTTAATATTGACAACAGTTATTGTGGGTGATATCATATCCAAAACAAAGGAGAAGTATGAAAGTTTCAATTATAGGGTCAACAAAACCAAACTATGTTGCAGGCAAGGAAGAAATTGAATTGTTTAGTGGACATAATGCCGGGGTGTGTTATATGCCAGGGAGTTTTAACGAACTTGTCAATGAAGATGTAGAAAAAACAAATAAAAGAGTTCTTCAAACAAAAGGGAGTGGACATCATAGTGTTTTTGACCACGCAATGATTAATTTTTATTTAGAAGATATACCAAAAGCATTGGCAATGGTGTTAAACAATGAAAAGCAATACACAACAAGTGAAAAAAGTGCCAGATACACAAAGATGATTTTAAAGGAAGATGAGAAAAAGCTTTATGATAAGTGGCTAGAAATTTTTAAAAAACTTATAAGAGGTAGATATCAAGAAAAATATCCAAAAATTTTTACAGAGAAAAAAATTGAAAAACTTGCTCAAGAAAATGCCAGATATTTAATTTCGGTATTTACACCAACATCAATGGTTTATTCAACAACTTACAGACAATTAAATTATATATATCATATGATGCAAAAAGAAATAAATAAAGACGATAATCAACAAAACAGATTTTATAAGATGTTAAAACCTGCTATGATTGATTTTTGTGAGTGTATCCAAAAGACAACCCCATATTTTGATGAGTTAATATCAGCAGATAGTAAGGGTAGAACATTGTCTTTAATGAATTTCAATGACCACTTAGTAGAATATTTTGGTGATGTTTATGCAACAAATTATACAACAAGTTTTGCTTGTCTAGCTCAAGCACAAAGGCATAGAACATTGTCATATTCGTTTAAGTTAAAAGATGATGATGAATTTTATGTACCTCCAATTTTAATGCACGATAATGACTTAATCAAGGAATGGAGAGAAGATTGTCAAAAACAAGCAAGGGTTTATCCACAAGGACTTTTAATTTCTGTAAATGAAATGGGTTCTTTTGAAAACTTTGTTTTAAAAATGATGGAAAGAAAATGTACATTTGCTCAGTTAGAAATTAATAACCAAACAAATGAAACTTTAAAAAAATATATAGAAAATTTGCAAAAGAGCTCTCATCCACGAGCTAGTGAAATGTCTATGTATGCAAATGGTTCAAGGTGTACATTCCCAAACTTTAAATGTACTTCTCCTTGTGGTTTTCCTGACGGCGTAAACGAAACAAGAGAGATTTAATATATTTTCTTTATTGCATAAAAAAGAGCTAGATTTTCTAGCTCTTTTTTAAATTTCTTGACCATTCCTATTTCTAAATTTCCATTCTCCATTCACAATTTCCATAGTACCTTCAAATTCATCATTTCCGTTTTCGTGTTCAATTCTGAATTTGTTTTGGTCCAATTTTCTTATTTCATATTCAACTTTATTTCCGTTTTCTTCAAGTTCAATTTCAAGGCATTCTCTATTTCTTTCATTTTCCCAGGAAATATTTGTTGTTTTTAAATTATTTCCATACTTTGTGGTGTATTCGTATTCAATTTCATTATTTTCAATTTCTTGATTAATTTTAACATAATTGTTTAATCCACTTAAATTTATTGAGCTTAATTTCTGATTTTGTGAAATAGGTATATATTCCTTTGATATGATAAGTGTAATTTCTGTTTCAGTTTCTAAAACTCCATTTTCTTCAACTTCTCTTCCACCCACAACATTATAAACAACATTGTCCATAACAACAACTCCAAGCAAAGTAGAATTTGTTTCGCTTTCAATTTCATCTTCGTTATATTCTATTTCTGTTCCTGTAATTGTTTCGTTGTAATACATATTATAAATTTCATCACCAAGTGTAATACTCATTTTTTTAGAATAGTTTGAATAAGCTTCATCAACTGATGTATTATCTGTAACAATGGGATGAATTCCACCATTTTGCAAAACATTTTCGAACATAGAAACATACTGAATTAAGTTTTGTTTGGTGTCATCAGATAAGTTTGAAGACAAGGTGTTTGCTGACGCGCTGTTTTGCTGTAAAAAGTTTACAGCTGTAACCATACCCATAGCATAAATCTCATTTGCCGACATCTTAGTTGGTGTTTGCTCTCCACAGCCAGCAAAAATTAATGATGTTGCTAAAACAGAACTTGCAACAAGAGTTGCTATAAAAGATTTTTTCATATTTCCTCCACTAATTCTAGTAAAGCATATAGAAATAAAAAATTCAAAATAAATTAAAGTATATTTTGAATTTTTTTAAATTTTATTGTATACAAACGATGGTGATTCCTGGATTGTGATGACCTAAGTCTTCATCTAATGAGCTATCGGGGCATTCGTAGATTATTTCTCTTGTTCTTTCATCTTCAATTGTCCATTCATTCCCTGTAATGTAAAATTTTAATTGTTTTTTTCTGCATAATTCAATTATTCTTTTCCTAATTGCCAAACATATTGCACCACCCATACCGTGTGAGCCATATCCGTGAATAAACTTTATTGCTTTTATATTTGATTTTTTAGCAATCTCCAATTCTATTTCTAAATTTGCGATAGCCAAATCGACAGCTGGGTTGTTTTCTTTTAAATTGACAACTTTAAATACCATAGTTGTATTTTAGCACATAAAGAAGTTTTTTCAAAGAAATTATTTAAACCATTTTATCAACCACTTTTTCAATTTCTTCTTTAATTTGTTTTGCCAACTCTTTTGAATGATTAATACTTTCAACCATTATTCTTATTTTAGGTTCTGTACCACTTGGACGAACAATAACTCTGCCAAAGTTTTTTGCCTTTAAAATTGCTTTTTTTATGTTCTCCGATTCCAACACGGTTTTTGCTTTAAAGTTTTTTGTTTTTACTTCTTCATTTGCTTGAGGATATAGTTGAACTTTCAAACATTTTTCAAAAAATATAGGGTCAGAAATCAAAATAGAACATAAGATTATCGATGTTAATATACCGTCACCTGTGATATGTTTATCTCCAATGATTATATGTCCAGCTTGTTCTCCACCTATTGTTTTTCCAGATTTTAACATTTCTTCAATGATATATTTATCACCCACCTGAGTTCTTACAAGTTCGATATCTTCCTGTATTAACAGCTCTTCTATTTTTGAATTTGTTAAAATTGTTCCAATAACTTTTTTAATTTCAAAACCATTCTTTTTGTACCAAAGAGCAAGTAGATATATAATTTTGTCGCCATCAATGATATTCCCATTTTTGTCTATCATAATAACTCTGTCAGCATCACCGTCAAAGGAAAAGCCTATATCGGCACCGTTCATATTTTGCTGTAATGCTTCAATGTGTGTTGCTCCACAATTTAAATTAATTTCTCCCTTTGTGTTTATTGCTTGAACAGATGCTCCCAAAAGTTTAAAAATTTTAGGGGCAATAGTTTTGCTTGCACCATTTGCACAATCAAGAACCACTTTAAGTCCTTGAAAATTAATGTTTGTTGCAGATTTTAAAAATTTTTCATAAATGGAAACTTCTTTGGTTAAATTTAAGCATTTTCCGTTTGATTTTTTAATTTGTGAATTTAAGTTGTTTTCAATTTTAATTTCTTCAGAGTCTGAAATTTTAATACCATTATTTCCAAAAACTTTAATTCCGTTATATTCCTTTGGATTATGAGAAGCTGTTATAACAATCCCGTAATCCAGATTTAATGTTTTTGTCAAGTAGGATATACAAGAAGTTGGAACTATTCCAACATCATAAATTGTTGCACCACCTTGTATTGCACCTTGTATAAATGCATTCTTTAATTTTGCTCCACTTGTTCTTGTGTCACGACCAATAATTATTTTAACATTTTCTTTAATTTGACATATTGCATTTCCAACTTTTTCAGCAAGTTGTGTTGTTAAATCTTTGCCATATATACCTCTTATGCCGTCTGTTCCAAAATAAATTTTAGCACGCTTGAAGTTTTCCAGATAAGGATTATAAAAAGATTGCTTATTTACTTGACGATTTCTTGCAATTGCAAGTTCTCTATCTTCAATATTTTGTGTAATAGTGGAACCACCAGCAATAAAACATTCATCTTTCAAAGAGCAAGGAGCAATAATAGTTGAGTTGCAACCAATAAAAACTCTTTTCCCAACAATAGTTTTAAATTTTTCAAATCCATTATAGTTAGCAAAAATCACGCCACAACCAATGTTACAATCCTCACCAATTTCTGCATCGCCTATGTAAGCAAGGTGACAAGCTTTTGTTCTTGCTCCAATTTTGGAGTTTTTTATTTCAACAAAATTACCAATTTTGCAGTTATTATCAATTAATGTGTTATTTCTTATGTGAGTATAAGGTCCTATTGTACAATTTTCTGAAATTATTGAGTCTGTTATGTAACTATTAATAATTTTGCTTTTTGTTTTAATAACTGAATTTTTTATTGTTGAATTTTCAATTTCAACATCGGAGAAAATGTGACATTTGCCTTCAATAGTGCAGTTGTTTCCTAAAATTACATTTTTTTCAATTATAGCATCTTTAGAAATTTTACAATTTTCTCCACATTTAAAAACATTTCTATATTTCTTTGATTTTTTCATAGAAATATATATTCTTTAATGTTTTTCTTTGTTAATTTATTCCGTTCTGAGAGCAACAACAGGGTCTTTTTTTGAAGCTATTCTGCTTGGTATAAATCCACTAATTAATGTCAAAATCACACTTATAGCAATCAAAATTAATGCGTGAATAGGGTTTAGCAATGCAATTTGCCCAATTTCTGTGCCTGCTACGGAATTGATTATTACATTTATTATAGGGCATAAGAGATAGGTTACAACAATCCCAATAATGCCAGAAATAAAGCCTATTGTTGCTGTTTCAGCATTGAAGAGCCTTGATATATCTTTTTTTCTTGCTCCAATACTTCTTAAAACTCCAATTTCTTTTGTCCTTTCAATAACAGATGTGTATGTTATGATGCCAATCATTATTGAGGACACAATAAGAGATACACTTGAAAAAGCTATTAAAACATAGGAGATTATATTAACAAGTTGCCCAAGAGTTGATGTTAAAAAGCCCGTTGCATCCGTATAAACAATTTTATTTTTTATTCCTTTGTCGGATTTATTCCATTCTGAGATAGCATTCAAGAAGTTTTGTTTAGCATCAAATGTTGTTGGATAAACATAAATTCCTGTTGGAATTGAGCTTGCGCCAACAGATTGAAGTGCTAAATTTAAAACTTCTTCTAAGGAAATTTCTGTGTTATATTGGTTTTCAATAATGTATTTCATTGAATATGGGTCAGTAAAAACAAATGGATTGCTGTTGCCCAAAAAAGACTTTAACTCGCTTACATCAATTTCAAATGCTTCATAGATTGTTTGATTTTCAATTGTTTTTGTTGCTATAAGTGAAGATTTGCAGTTTTCTATGTATGTCTTGCTAAAATCAGGTAAATACATTAATCCTTCATCGAATAGGGAAGATGTTGCGTTTTCCTTTAATTTTAAAACCCCACTTATGTTAAGTGTAATGGAGTTTTCAGAATTGTATAACATTTCATAATCTTCACTTTTTTTAAAGCTTACCAAATTTGATTCTGAATCGTAAACAGGAATATAGTAATCATCATTTACAATAACTTTATAGGATTTTCCTATAAAATCTGATATGTTTATTGGTTCAAATGTTCCGTCTGGATTTGAAGTGTATGAAATCCCCAACTTATCTAGTTGTTGTTTTGAAATTGTGTTGTTTTCACCAACAACAAGTGCGATTTCGTTTTTGTTAGTAGGGTAGGAGCCTTCTATCACATCATAATAGGATAAAACAAAATTCTTATCATCAAAGCCTTCAAAAAAGAGTGATGATGTTGTTCCGTACAAACTGCTTGTCGTTGTGCTGGTGTCTAATTTGATAATATTTTCATTGACTTTTGTTAATATATTTAATTTTGTTGAGTACTCAATTTTTAACGATGAAAGTTCTGGTTCTTCTTTTTTCTGGTCTTTTTCATAATAATCATTTATGTAATTTACAAAGTTTGGAGAAAGGTAGTTAAAATGTCCAAATTCACCAATTATTTTGGAAATATCATAAATACTTAAATTGCCATCTTCGCCTTCTTCAGGGAGTTCTGGTAATGAGCCACTTGTCAAAGCATCATAATCTATTGCAATGCTAGAAATTGATATAGGATAACTGCTGAGAGTATCCTTTTGAATATTATTGATATATCCTGTAAATCCATTGCTTACAGCTAAAATTAAAGCAATACCAATAATACCAATGCTTCCTGCAAAACTTGTCAAAAATGTTTTTGTCTTTTTGCTAAACAAATTTTTAAAAGAAAGGTTAAAAGCCGTGAACAAGCTCATTGATGTTTTTTCTTTTTTGTTTATTTCCTTATTCTTTTTATTTAATTTGAAAGGTGAGGAATCATTAGTAATTTTTCCATCTAGTATATTGATTATTCTGGTACTATATTTGTCAGCTAATTCCTTATTATGAGTTACCATAATTATTAGTTTTTTAGAAGAAATCTTTTTTAATATTTCCATAATTTGTACACTAGTTTCACTATCCAATGCGCCTGTTGGTTCATCAGCTAAAATTATTTGTGGATCATTTACAAGAGCTCTTGCAATTGCCACTCTCTGCATTTGTCCACCCGATAATTGATTTGGTTTTTTATTAATTTCCTCAATTAATCCCACATCACTAAGAGCTTTCTTTGCTTTATTTTTCCTATCTTTTGCCTTAATTCCTGACAAAGTTAAGGATAATTCTACATTTTCGAGAACTGTTAAATGGGGAATAAGGTTATAGCTTTGAAACACAAAACCTATTTTGGAATTTCTGTAAGCGTCCCAATCTTTATCATTAAAATCCTTTGTTGACTTGCCATCTATTATTAAGTCCCCACTTGTGTACTTGTCAAGACCACCAACAATATTTAGAAGTGTGGTTTTTCCACAGCCCGATGGACCTAAGATTGACACGAACTCGTGTTTTCTAAAATTTATTGAAATGTCTTTTAAAGCTTTAACTTTAAGTTCTCCCATAGTATAAGTTTTAAATATATTTTTTAATTCCAACATTTTTTCCTCGCCAAATAGATATATTATTTTTAAATAAATTTGGTTATAGTTTATATCAAAATGTAAATAAAATCAACTTGAAACTATAATATTTATTTGTTAAGAATTCTAATATTTTATACAATAATACATATGAAAGTGGTATCAAAAAATACATTTTATAAAAGTATATTATTGGGGCACCATTGCTTGTTTTATTTTGTTTTAATTTTACATTTTTTATAAACAATCAAAACAGTTATACATTTAGTGACATAGTTGGTGGAATATTGGGAACTTCTAGTTATGTAACAATATCAAATACATATAGCGCCTCCACGCTTAATGATAATTTATTAGGGGGGATGGTGGGGTATGCATTAGAGAGCGTGAATATAAATAATGGTTTTTACAACAATAAGTATTCTTGCATTGGTAGTGGTGAATATGTTTTGAAGAATTTAAACGCATTGGAATTAAGTGAGATGAAGAGTTCAACTTTTTTAAAGTACTTAGCTTCAGAGTGGGAGTATAGTTCATTTATAAATAATGGATTTCTATATTTAAGCGAATTTGTTTGGTGATGTTTTTATATTGCGATTGACAAAACATAAAAATTGGTTTAATATACAGGTATGATTGATAAAAATGTTTTTTTTAATAAGTTTTTTAAAAAGAATCCCAATTTCCCATCTGATTTTTTATATACTTATTTTTGTAATGAAAATGAAGGGTATGCTTTTCTATGCAACTATAATGAAGGTAGTAAAATATCATTAAGAGATATTCAGAAAATCAAGAGTTTATCTGGAGACCCTGATATTGTCTCAAAATGCTGTCAAATTTTTGAGAAAAATTCAGATATGTTAGAACTTGTTGGAGATTTTATAATAAAAACAGGAAAAATGAATCCTAGTGCTGATGAGTTGATATCATTTTTACAAAATGCAGGTGCGTCTAAATCAAAAACTACATTGGGAGAAAGCAACACCATAGTGGCATATAAGTTGACATCAGATGGCGAATTGGCTAATGATGTTTCATTTAAAATGACATTTTTAATTGAAAAATTTAAGAATAGAAGACAGTTTCAAAAAAGGCTTTATATTCAAGAAGCTGAAAGTTATGATAGAGGAAAGGGTATTTATACAGAAATATTAAATGGGTTTTTACCTAAGCTATGTGTAAAAAACAATATATCCTACATTGTGCTAAATGCATCTGCTCACGATAATAACTCAGAAAAAGGTGGGCAAGAAAATTTAGAAAAGTTTTATAAAAAACTTGGATATTTTAGGGTCAAGGAAGGATATGATAATGAGCTTGGAGTTATAAAAGAAAGCGATTTTGATGAGGGTATGCCCGTTTATTGTAAAATTATAGACAGAGAAAAAGAGTACGATGATTATTCTATGTAAGGCTTTTTAACTTTTAAAATGATGAGAATTGTAGAAAAATTGAATATGAATAAATTAATTTTGTAATAAAATACAAGTCTTGACAAATCTCGACTTGTATTTTTTATGCAATTTTTGTGACAAAAGAAATTTTATGTAACTAAAAATTAAATTGTAAATTTTTCAAATTCCGAATATGTTCTTTATCAAAATTTTTGTTTGTTTTATACAATTAAACAGAAATTAAATATGTATATTAAGTGTTTTTCACTTTTTAAAACATTGACATAAAAAAATTTTTTTAATACAATATAAATGTACAATTAAAGGAGAATATAATGAAACTTTATAACTCAGAAAGCAGGACAATAGAAGAGTTCATTCCAAATGATAATTTAAATGTTAATTTGTATACTTGTGGACCTACGGTTTATCATTTTGCTCATATAGGAAATTTAAGAACATACATAATGGAAGATGTTTTAGAAAAAACGCTAAAATTTTTGGGCTATAATGTAAAAAGGGGTATGAATATTACAGATGTTGGGCATTTATCTAGCGATGGTGATACAGGGGAAGATAAAATGCTTATGGGAGCTAAGCGTGAACATAAAACAATTATGGAAATTGCAAACGAATACACTCAAGCATTTAAAAAGGATATGGAAAAATTAAACTTAGATTGGCCACGCAATGTCGTTCCTGCAACATCTTGCATTTCAGAATACATTAACATAATTTCCAAATTAATTGATACAGGTTATGCATATTTTAGCAATGGTAACATATATTTTGACACTTCAAAATTAAAGCAATATTATAGATTTGGGAATGTAAATGCTAATGACTTGGTGGTGGGAGCTAGAGAAACTGTAAATGAAGATTTGAATAAACGAAATAAAAATGATTTTGTGCTATGGTTTACAAAACCTAAATTAGAAAATCAAGCTCTTAAATGGGATAGTCCGTGGGGCATAGGATATCCAGGTTGGCATATTGAATGTTCAGCTATAGCATTAAAAGTTTTGGGTGAATATTTAGATATTCATTGTGGTGGAGTTGATAATAAATTTCCACATCATACAAATGAAATTGCCCAGACTGAAAGTTATGTTGGGCATAAGTGGTGCAAATATTGGTTTCACGTTGAGCATTTAATAACAAACAATGGAAAAATGAGTAAAAGCTCTGGAGAATTTTTAACATTATCATTGTTGGAAAGCAAAGGATATTCCCCCGAGATATTTAAATTTTTCTGCCTAATGTCGCACTATAGAAAACAACTGTTGTTTAGTTATGACATTATGGACTCTACAAAAAATATGTATAATAAACTTGTTGATAAAATAAAAAAACTAGACAAAGATGATAAAACTCAAATTGACGAATTGATGTATCAGCAATTTATTAATCAATTTAAGTCTGCATTAGAAAATGATTTAACAACATCATTGGCAATTACAACGATTTATGATGTCTTAAAAAGCAATGTTAACGACCATACCAAAGTGTTGTTATTAAAAGAATTTGATAATGTTTTGGGAATTGGAATCAGAGAAATTTTGGAGAAGAATTTTGAAGAAAAAGATGAAACTATTGACAAAATCCCAGAAGAAGTACTAAATTTGGCAACTGAAAGAAATGAGGCAAAAAAGAATAAAGATTTTAATTTAGCAGATAAATTAAGAGAAAAAATAAAAGAATTGGGATATGAGATAATAGACACAAAAGAAGGGTACAAAATTAATAAATTATAATTTGCGTACAAAATTATACTTATTTTGGTTGATATTTATTTTTGTTGGAAAATACTTATAAAATGCCTGAAAAATAAAAGAGAAAAGCTTTAATAGTGTAAAACAATTGTGTAAACCAATAAAAAATTTGCTATATAGCAAATTTTTTATTGGTTTTTAAGTATAAAATATAGAGCTTAATTTGCTAAATTGATAAAAATTGAAATTGTACATATAAATTTTTTTTGCACAAATTACAAATATTTTCATTTAATATTATTGTATAAAAAATTTTATGAAATAAAGATTGTTAGTATGGCACAGAAAATTTTTTAAAATTATAATGTTTACTGATTGTGATTTTCAATTAATTAAAAATTTTGAGTAAAGGATATAGAAATTATATTTATAAAATCTATATACAAAAATAAAAGTATGTTAATTATTACGTTATTAAGCATTTTTCTTTTATTTAATTAATTCAAAAATTTTAAAGGAGCAATATGATTTTTAAAGGTGTATGTACAGCATTAGTAACGCCATTTACAAGGAATAAAAACATAGATTATGAATCATTTGAAAAATTAATAAATTTTCAAATAGGAAATATGGTAGATGCCATTTTAATTTTAGGTACAACAGGTGAGAGTAGTACCATCAGTTGTAAAGAACGAGAAGAAATTATAAAATTTACAAAAAAATTAATAAAGCCAAATTGTAAATTAATTGTTGGAACAGGTAGCAATGATACTTTAAAAGCAATAGGATTAACAAATCAAGCTTGCGATTTGGGCGCCGATGCGTGTTTAATTGTTACTCCGTACTATAATAAATGTACCCAAAAAGGAATATACAACCACTATAAGATAATCTCTCAAAATACAAATATACCTTATATTGTTTATAATGTTCCGTCTAGAACAGGTTTTAACATAGAAGCAAAAACAATGCAAAAAATTGCAACCTTAAATAATGTAGCAGGTTTAAAAGAAGCAAATTCTAATATAGAGCACATACTCTCAATGTTTAGCAATTTGAAAAATTTTCCAATATACTGTGGAAATGATAATTTAAGTCATATTTTTTATGCACTAAAAGGAAATGGAATTATAAGTGTAACAAGTAACGTTTTTCCAAAGACTGTAAAAAAAAGTTTACGAAACAATGAAGAAAGTTTTTTGTATTATAAAAATTTTTATAATTTTAATAATCTAATGTTTTGCGAACCAAATCCAACACCTGTGAAATATGCATTATTTAAAAAGAAAATTATAAAAAATTATTTACGACAACCATTAGACTGTTTAGAACAAAAACACAAAAAGCTTATTGATGATGAATTAAAAAAACTAGAGAATATGTAAAAAGTTTTCAAATGTCGTTTATGAGAAAAGCCAATGTTGAGATTAAAATAAATTAAAGCCAAAAGGTAAAAATAAAATATATGACTTAAATTTAAAAATCTTTTTTTACAATTTTCGTTAACTCTTATAAAAACCTAATTGTTTAATGTATAAAAGTTTCAAATTTAACTCTTTACGATTATGTTTCGCTTTTTATAAAAGCTTTATGCTTATAAAGACTATACCTAAACATTTTTTATTAAATAATTTGCAAATGCATAGCAACAAGCATAAAGGTGATTATTATGAGTTGCTTCATAATCAACACCATATTGATTAAACAGCGTTTTTACATATGAATTTTCTAAAATTCTAGATATAATTTCCGTTGTTAAACTTTCAATATTGTTAACATTTTTAAATTCACCAGTTAAGAATTCAAATATTCTATTTTGACTATTAGAATAATAGTTGTAAATTATTTCTGATAAATATAAATCTTGATTTTTGGAGTAACTATAATAGATGTTTCTCGCATCAATATCAGCGATTAGGTCGTTATAGTTAAACGAGCTAGTTGAAGATCCTAGTTTTGAAATGGCAATTTCTTTTAATCTATTAATATCTGCTGATTCGTTTTTTATTTCATTGGTTAATTGTGCTATATCTCCTGCCCAGCCTCCAAGATCCCCAAGGGCTTTAGGGTCTTTCATATAAAGATTTAAGGTTGCACAAAAATGCTGAAATTCCAAGTTTGTATCTATTGTTGGAAAGTATTCTAGTGTTCTTAGAGAGTGTGGAGCGAATTCTGAATTTTCTTTTAAAAATTTATCAAGCCGTGTATCATTTGTACCTGCTAACATATTCCAAAAAAAATCATTATATGTATAAGACCTAATATAAATTAATGTAAATAGTTTTGGATCGTAATTAGTATCGTATTCCTTGTTAAATTCTCCAATTAAATATTCTAGTTCTGTAAGATTCGCCAAGTTTTGAAAATATTGGTTTTTTAATTGATCGTCAAATGTTGTAATCTCCCATTTTGCATAAAGGTTAACATTTTCTTTTATTAATATAGAATTTTCATAAAATTTTCCAGTCTCGTCCACCCAGCCTTTTAGGTGAAATCCAAATTTTTCAATTTTAGAGTTAATGTATGTTAAATCAAATTCTTTTTGTATTGAATCAATTTTATAAACTGTTGGAATTTCGGTTTTTCCACCTAAAGTGTTTAATGTCAAAATTGGTTTTTCTACCCATTTAATATATAATGTGTAGTTTTGGGTTATTGGGGTAGATAAATCAAACTTTTTTGTAAAATCTTGGTCTAAATAAATACCTTCTACCAAGTATGAATCATCTTTAATGTTAGAAATGTCTAATGTTTGTTTTTCGTTTATAGTTATTGTTTCATTAAATATATCGCTGTGCAGATATATTTTATATTCGTCTGAGGAACAACCAATATTAGTTGTCACTAAAAACATAAATAAAATAGTTAAAATTGTTTTTTTCATACTTCACCTATATTCTAACTTTATTATTGAAAAATTAATTGTATTTTTTTGGAACAATAATAATTTTTTAAATTTGTATATGTAAAGTATAAAAAATATTATTTAATATGTCAAGATAGAGTTGTAATTTATTTATAAAATTAAAATATTGTAAAAATTTTATTTGAAATTTAATGAGTATAAAAATTATAAATACATCAAGATAATAGAATAAACTAACAAAAAGTATAAAACAAAATATTTGTAAAAGTATTGAAAAACACTCAATACACTATTCTTTTATAATCTACAAATAAAGGGTTTCTTGCTTATATTTTTGAAAAAATTAATAGAAAAAGCTATTTTTTGACAAACTTATAGAAAAAGTTGATAACTTTTGAAGTAAAATTCGAGCCTCAAAATTAAGATTTTTATTTTTTGTCATAAAAGAAAAAAATCTAGCGAATACAAAAATCGCTAGATATCCCTTTCGTATTAGAATTTATGGTGCTCCACGAGGGATTCTAACCCCCAACCCTTGGTTCCGAAGTGGCGACCTGAAATGTTACGAGTTCGACTTTTCGTATCATATTTTACCATAAAATATCATGTAAAAAATCTCTCAATCCCTTTATTTATCAGCATTTTAGCCTCTTCATCTTATCAAACAATATAATACAATACTTCCCCCTAAAAATACAACACAAAACACCCCATTTGCAAAAATCTTGCATTTTTCTTGCAAAAATTTGTAGCAGTAAATTAATATTTT
>CALVNP010000015.1 GCA_944349805.1 uncultured Clostridia bacterium | reverse complement strand
CTCTAACCGGCTGAGCTACATTCCATCGGCTTGTTTTAGTGACTTTATCAACTGTCATCGATGTGCTCAAAAGTGGTCAAATTCACCTTATCAGGGTGGTGCTCTAACCGGCTGAGCTACAATCCATCGGCTTTTTTCTTGTAAAGCTTAGTTATGTTATCACATTTATTTTGCTTTGTCAATTAAAATTTTTATTTTTTCTTACTTTTTATTTCTGTTCTTTTTTACTTTTTTCTATAAAAATTTTGACTATATTTATTAAAAATTGATCAACTATACTCGTTAATTTTTTTAAAAAATTAGCGCACTGTTCTTTCTCAACATTATCCATTTTTTTTGTTGTCGCTTTTTTGTGTATATTTAATATTGTACCTTTTGAAAAAGATATTATCTTGCCATTTTTTATTGGGGGAGTTTTACTTTCATTTGGCCAGGCAATTTTTTTAACGGGAATTGATTTGAGTATTTTGGAAGTGGGTAAAAGAACGGGCACAAGGCTGATGAGAATGAAAAAGTTTTGGCTAATTATCTTGTTTGGCTTTGTGTTTGGATTTGTTACCACAATTGCAGAACCAGATGCGCAAGTTTTGGTTGAACAAATAACATCAATTAATTCGTTTTTGTCAACTTGGTTTATACTTTCAATTTTTGGTATTGGTGCAGGATTATTTGTTTCCTTTGCATTATTTAGAGTATTAAAAAATATTTCTTTAAAGTACTCTTTACTTGTTATTTATGCGTTAATTTTTATTTTGGCTATTTTTGCCCCAAGCGAATTTTTCGGGTTTGCTTTTGATGCTGGAAGTGTTGCAACAGGTACCATTACTGCACCCTTTCTTTTGTCATTGGTTATTGGATTATGTGCAGTCAGAAGTGGAACTTCAAAAGATGATAATTTTGGAGCTGTTGCTATTGTTTCCACAGGTCCAATATTGGCTGTTTTGATATTGGGGATTATAGTTGGACCAGTAAATAATGGGGGAGTTGCACAAGAAACAGCAACTGAATTTTTATCTATATTAATACAAAATATAAAAGATGTTTCTATTGCACTTTCACCACTTTTAGTAATCTTTATTGTTTTACAAATTTTTGTTTTAAAGTTACCTCATAAATTGGGCTTTAAAATTTTTATAGGGTTTTTAATAAGCTATTTAGGACTAATTTGCTTTTTAACAGGTGTGTTTTACGGATTTAGTCCAATGGGATATTTGGTGGGAGAAAACATAGCAAACACAAATATATTTTTGATATTGCTACTTGGTGCAGTTCTGGGATTTTTGGTCGTTTTTACAGAACCTTCTATTTTGGTGTTGGCTAGCGAAGTTGAAGAGGTGACTTCTAAAATGTTAAAAAAATGGGTGATTTATATAACATTGGGAATAGGCATTTCAATTTCTGTTGTTATAGGATTACTTCACGTTGTTTATGATATAAATATTTGGTTTATTTTATTGCCTGTTATGGCAGTTGCTGTAATTCTAGGTTTTGTTGTTCCCCCAATTTTTACGGGAATTGCGTTTGACTCTGGGGGAATAGCTTCTGGTACAATGACAGTTTCATTTATTCTTCCAATATGTATTGGAATTTCAAGGATCTTAAATGGTGGAGATAGCGTCATTAATGCTTTTGGGCTTGCGGGAATTGTTGCAAGCATACCTATAGTTGCAATTGAAATGTTGGGTTTAATTTATATGACATTAAATAAAAAAAAGGGGAAAAGAAATGTCGAATCAAATAATGGTAATAATTGTGAATGAGCATTTAGAAAATAAAATTTCAGACATAATTAAAAATTTTGAAATATCTGGAGTTGTTAAGCATAAAGCAAAAGGAACTTCTAAAGGTACATTTTGGGAGTTTTTCAATATTAAAAGGGAAGATAAAACAATATATTTTTTAAACACAACTTCAAGTGTTGCAAAAAAAATCAGAAGTGCAATAAATGATAACGAAAATAATAATAAAAAACAAAATTTGGGAATTATGTTCAATTTAAATTGTGGGAGAAATATGATTATGAAAAATGAAAATAGTATGATTGTTACAGTTGTTGATTATGGTTACTCTTCAGTTGTTATGAAAATTGCAAGGGAAAATGGTGCAACGGGTGGCACAATTTTTGACGCAAAGGGCACAGGTGCTAATTTTTCAACCTTTTTAGGTATTGATATAAACAGTGAAAAAGAGATAATTTTAAATGTTGTTGATAGTAAAATTGAGAAAAAAATAGTGAGAGAGATTAAAAAACACTTTCAAGAAGAGAATGTCAGTGGTATTTCATTTTCAATGCCCATCAATAATTTTGTTGGCATAAACAATAAATGAATTTATTTATGTAATTTCATTTTGAAAAATCATTTTAATATTGTATAATATACGCAAGAAAATTATTTAGAAGGTGTTTTATGGGTTTTTTTGATTTATTTAAAGAAAAAATTACAGAACCAACAGTTCACGAAGCAGAAGATAATTTGCTTTTGAGTGAAGGCGCACACGTGTTGGTTGATTGCAAAAATGTGACATTAAATGGTAGCGCAATAGTTTTGGAAAGTACTAATTCTGATTACATAGAAGTTGTTGGGCGTTCAAAAATTCAAATCTTAAACAGTGGTGATGTCAAAACGCTTGGTGGCAAGGCAAAAATTGGCTTGATAAAAACAGGTTCTGTTTATATGGTTAAGGATAAAGCTAACATCACAACAATAAATGATGCCCATATTGGCTATGTGAAAGGTAAGGCAAAAATAGGAACTTTCAATAAGGGAAGCATAAAATTTATTGACGATAGAGCAGAGGTATCAACCATTAACAATGCAGAAATTATGTTCGTTAGAAATCAAGCAAAAATAGGAACTATGATTAATGGAAGCATAATTGGTATGTTGGATAGTACTTCAATTGCAACATTAATGAATGGCAAAATTGGATATATGCTAAATAAATCTAGTGTTGGTACAATGAATATGGGTGAAGTTGGCGAACTTTGTGATGGGGCAGAAATCAATACTCAAAATGATGGTAATGTAAACTTTATGATGGGAAGTGCTATTGTTTATCAACAGATTGGTGGAAAAATTAAAAGTAAAAGTGGTAATTCCATTGTTATTTATACGCAAAAGAAAGAAAGGCTTTCTGTCGTAGCAAAAGAAAGTGTTGAAAAAGATATAAGAGAAGAAATTGAAGTTGAAAAAAATAAAAAAACTTCAAAAAAGAAGAAAGAAAATGTTGATATTAAGGAAGAAACTGAATTAATTGGAGATAACAACAATTCAGACGAAAATCTAAATCCTAATATTGATGAAAACATAAAAGATGATGATGTAGAATAAAATTACACGGCTTGTCCGTGTTTTTTATTTTTAATTTATATTGGCTATTGAAATTTGTAAAACTATGTGCTAAAATTCCCATAAGGGGATATGCTTATGAAGTTTAATATAGCTGGTATAGATTTATTTAATCCTATTGAGAATAAACTTGATAAAATTATAGAATACTTTGTCAAGTTTTATGGAGAGGAATATAGAGAAAGAATAGAAAATAGGCTGAAAAATACCATTTATATTTTTATTGGTGAAATTAATAAAACTAGTTTAAAAAGTACTGCTGGGGAAATAAATACTTATTATAATCGTAAAATTAAAGATATAGAAACAAATTTTTTTAGAAAGCATAAAATTACAGAAGAAAAATATTTTTCCATTTCTAGTGTAGATTTTAATGAGATAATTAGTGTAATATTGAATTATCATAAAAATGAAATAGAGATTAATGATATAGATTTAAGCGTGGCAAAAAATATATCGGAATTGGCCGTTGCTTTTGATGTTATTGCTAGTATAGACCCTAAAACAAATGAGCAAATTTATAAGAATGTAAAGGCAGTTTTGAATAATAATTTCTATGATTTTTATAAAAAATTAATTATTTTTAAAAACTATTGGAATTCAGAATGCAAAAGTGAAGTGGAAAAAATAAATTCAAGAAAGACAAAAATGGTCAATTACTTTTTAAATTTAGAAAAAGCTTCAGTAGATGTAATAAAAGACTATAATAATAACAAGGTCAATTTGCTTGCTTATAATATTGCAAAAATAAAAAATATAAGCATAGAAGAACTTAAAAAGTGTAAAAAAATCAAATTATATATCTATGTATATCTTGATATGTTTGAAAAGGAAGAGGAACTTTTAACAAACTTTGATAAACAAGCTAGAATAGATTTTTTTAAGTTTTTGGGATTTGATTTCGGTAATGATTATGAAAAATATGTAAAATCTAAAACCTTGATGAAAAAATTGTTCAATAAAAATTTGCTAAGTACCTATGATGAATTAAAAGATTTGTTCTACTTTGCACAATCACATATCAATCCTTACTATAATGAAGAAATAAAAAAAGTTATAAATACCGGTGTTTATGATTTTGATTTAAGCGAAGAAATGTTGGATCTTATAACAAATTATAGTGACAAATTGGCGTGTTGTTACCCTCGCATAGATAAAAATGGGGAATTAATAAATTTTTGTATATGTAGCGAGTACTTGAATTTAGATACGGCAACATTGATTCACGAAATGAATCATATTGTACAAACAGATATTATTAAAAAAAATGAAAAAGTTTATGGGACTAAGATAGGACTTAGATTTTTAAGTGAAAATAACACTTCTAAGAACTATGATATTTTAGATGAGATTTTTAATGACTATATTTCAATTAAAATTTATAATACTATGAAGTTTGATGGTTTTGAAATAGGGTATAAACCATATTTGGTGTCTTCTTATTCTTGTGCGTTTGATTTGCTTGGGAATTTTATTGATAAATATCAAGATGTATTAATAACTTGTTCAATGAATGATGACCCTATACTGTTAACAAAAATTATTGGGAAGAAAAATCTTGAGAACCTTAATGAAGTCGCTACAGCTTATTGTTCGTTGGGGAGTCGGGAAATCAACAGGTGCATTAAGGAACTGAAATATAGCGAGCGACCTGAAGAAAATGTAAAATTGACAGGGAATGCAACAATAGTAAAGACGTGTCGTGAAATTGTTTCTGTAATTGATAAAGATTTGGAAAAAAGATTAAAAAATTTCAGAAAAACTGATAAGCTTAAAAATAAAGATAAAAATACAGAAAAATGTGAACAAGAAATTGATTTTATTAAATAATTGATATAAAATGAAATCAAGGATGGTAAAAATGCAAATTTCAATTAAATTACAGAGTTTAAGTAAAAATTTAAATATTTTTTTAGATGATGAAAAAAAAGTCTTTAAAGTTGATGATGTAGATAAAAAAATCAACATTGATATGTTTGCTAGTAAATTGTTAAGGATTGTATCATCTTGGAAAAATGAATATAATTCTCTACCTTCAGTTGATGGTTTATATTTTGAAGTAAATGTTGATAAAGATGGAAAGCAATATAGATTTTCAGGTCAAAATGAATTTCCTAAAAATTTTTGGGAGTTTACAAGCCTTGTAAGGAGCGTTGAAAATGCTTAAATTTGTTGTTGGTGATGTTGATATATTTAACCCTTTAGAAGGTAAATTAGACCAATGTATTGAATACTTCGTAAAATTTTATGGAGAAAAATATAGAGAGAGAATAACAGAAAGGTTAAAAAATACAACTTACTTGTTTTTAGGGGAGTTTTCGCCTAAATATGGTTATACTACGGGATCTTCTGTTGTTTCATATTTTGAATCTCTTAAAAAAAATGTAATTGATTCATTTCTTAAAAATTTTCAAATTAATACTAAAATAAACTTTTTGTACACTAATTTTATGGAAATGATTTCAGATGTAAAAAATGGTGGGAAAAGGCTTAATGTATGGTCTGCTGAAAATTTGGCACATCTTTTAGATGCCTTAGGTTTAAAAAAATTTCCAGAACATAAACCAAATTTTGAGGAATATAGGGGATTTGTTTTAGGTGCTTTAAAAGACCCTAAAATTGCAAGAGAATTATATTGCAAATTAAATGAAATGAGCGAGCTTTGGTATAAGTATTATCAAAAAACTTATGCAGGCTGGGATGCTGTCCTTGAAAATGTGGAAAAAGCATTTACCAATTTAGAAGCTGAAATGTTAGAAAAAGTAAATAACAGAGAAGAACAAATCAATGATTTCATAATCAATTACATATATATTAAAAGAGGAATTAATATTAGTAATCATAAAGAAAAAATTCGCCTTATTGAAGCATTTAAGGATATCTTAGAAAAAAGAGAAGAATTTTTAACTGAATATGATATTAAAGAAAGAATAAATCTTTTCAAAACCTTGGGGTTTAAAGGAGAAAAGTATAAATCTTTTAAAAAAAATCCAGAATTAATTGAATTTTTTGAAAATCAAAGCATTTGTGAAGGGTATGATTACATAAAAATGATGGCAGATTTAAAAATTTCAGATGCTTGTCCTTATGTTAAGCACGGTGTTGAAATTGTAGAAAAGTCACCAATTATGGGTTCTAGTTTGTTATTTACTACTATGATTCAAAAATTTGTTATTGACAACTTTGATGCTTCTGGTTGTATGTATGCATTACACTCCAAGGAAAATGAAATCCATTGTTTGTGTATTACACCGCAATACTTTAATTTAGATACAAGTGCATTATTTCACGAAATGAATCATATAATTGAATCGGATTTAATATATGTAAATGGTCAAATTTTTGATACGAAAATAGGATTTGATAGTTATAGCGATACTTCAAGAAGATATACACCTTTAAACGAAGTTATAACTGATTATCTTGCTTTAAAGGTTTATGAATTGTCTAAAAAAGACGGTTTTTTCGTTGGTAAAGCTAAATTTACGAAGTCGGAATATAGTAAGGCCTTTCCTTTGCTAAAGGATTTTTTAGATGAAAACTTACAGGATATTATTGATTGTAGAATGTCTGGGGATAGATTCAGTTTTGCACAAAAGATAGGCATAGAAAATTTTAATAAATTAGCTGATGCTACAAATAAAATTTTTAATATGGGATCATCTATTGAGATTAATACTGCTTATGATGAGTTAAAGGCTTGTGCTAGCAGTGTTGATCCAGAAACAAATTTTGACATATTGTCAGACAATGCAAAAACAATTGCTAGATGTATTGTCGATGTGTATGAAGTTAGAAAAAGTATAGCAAGTAAAAAGAATAAAAATTTAATAAATGGTGAACACGGAAAAGAGCAGGGTTAATCCCTGCTCTAAAACTGCATAGCAGTTTTAAAAATTTGCTTGCAAATTTTCTTTTCCGTGTTTTTATTTACATTGTACTATAGTTCTTAAAATCAAAGTTTGCTCATCTCTTAAAATTTTTAAAGAAATTTCATCGCCATCATTTAAGGAATAAAGTATTTTTCTAAAATCAATCATTGAATTAATTTGTATATTGTTTAATTCTAAAACAATATCTCCCTTTTGAATGCCTGCATTTTTGAAACAACTATTATCTTTGACATCTTCAACATAAATGCCATTATTTTTGGTTGTTTTGTTGGAAAATTTTGCTAGTTCTACATCATAAGCAAAAACACCTAAACTCGGAACCTTATAATTCACATTTTGGACAAATCTATCAGTTATTGCACTAGCAACTTCAATTGGTATAGCAAAAGCAATACCTTCTGCGTCTGAAGCTTTAAGCGTGTTTATGCCTACAACTTTTCCTGCTGAATTAATCAATGGACCACCACTGTTGCCAGGGTTTATACTTGCATCGTGTTGTATAAGATTTTGCATCAATGTTGTTGTCCCTCCCAAGTTTGAAATTTCTAAGCTTCTGTTTAATGCACTTATAATTCCTTTTGTCACTGTGTGCTTAAATTGTAATGTTAAAGGTGTGCCAATTGCTATAACATCTTCTCCAACTTTTAATTCAGAAGAAGGGCAGGTGTCAAGGTATGGAAGATTGACACTTGTTTTTATTATAGCTAAATCTAATGCGCTATCACTCCATAAGGTATTAGCTTTCGCATCACTATTGTTGGCTAAATACACTCTTAAACTTGTTGATCCTTCAACCACGTGATGATTGGTTAAGATATATCCATCAGGTGCTATTGCTACACCACTTCCAACACTATAACCATCAGAAAGAGTTGCAGTTATTCCAACAACTGCGCTTTTTACGGCATTAACAACTTCAGTTGTTGGGAGATTTTCCGAAACAGAAATAAGACCAGGTGTCATATCAACGCTTGAATCTATATTTGATAACGATGTGCAACCACAAAGATTTAAATTTACAAATGAAAAAATAATAAATAAAAAAACTGCTTTCATAATTCTCCTTATGCTAGCAGTTTTATAATTTAAAAATTGCTCCTGGATTTGTTGTTGCAACATCAATTTTAATATGAACACCTTCAATAACATCTTTTTTATGTAAATATGTCACCACTTGTTCATAGGCAATGTTTGGAGAGTTATTTTCTTTGCTTAAATGAGATAGAACAACTTGTTTTGTCCCATTTTGCAAAAGTTGATAAATAACTTCTGCACTACTTTCATTTGATAAATGTCCCCAATTACTTAGTATTCTTTTTTTAAGTGAATATGGATATTTAGGATTATTCATAAGAAGATTAACATCGTGATTTGCTTCCAGATAAACAAGAGTACTGCCAGCAAGATTTTTAATAATCTCATTTGTAGTATGTCCTAAATCTGTCAAAATACTAATTTTTTTATTATTTTCATACAAATTGTATCCACTACATCTTTTTACATCGTGAGGTATAGCGAAGGATTGAATACCTATGTCCCCAATTTCAAAATCAAAGTCGTCAAATGGTATTATATTTATGTTTTTAATCAATTTACTTTTTAATGGAATTAATCCATCTTTATGGACATAAACGGGGATATTATATCTTGAACATAAGTTGTCAATTCCTTTAATATGATCGGTATGCTCATGCGTGATTAAAATAGCATTGATGTCAACTGGGCTTATTCCCAACAAGCATAGTCTTTTAATTGTTTCCTTTGAAGAAAGGCCATCATCTATTAAAATCCTTGTTTTTTCACACTCCACATAGGTTAAATTTCCATCGCTTCCTGAACTTAAATTACAAACTCTCATATAGATGAGATATTACAACATATCTTTAAAAAAGTCAATTTATCTTAAAACATTTGACATTTATTTATATATTTAATATAAAAGAATTATGGAATATACAAAAGAGGATTTTATTGAACTTTTTTATAATATTGACAGGGAGGGCGCAGATAATTTGCTTTCTTATCTTGAGAAAAGTGATTTTTTTCAAGCACCTGCAAGCACAACTTTCCATTCTAATTATAAGGGTGGGTTGTGTGACCATACAATAAAAGTTTTTAAAAGATTTATCAAACTTTTAGAAAATGAATATGGTGAAAGTTGGCAAGAAAAATTTAGTTTAGAAAGTGCAACAATTTGCGCTTTATTGCACGATATTTGTAAAGTTAATAATTATAAAGAAGATGTAAGAAATGTAAAAGTTGATGGACAGTGGGTACAAAAACCATATTATTTTGTTGATGATACACTACCTTATGGGCACGGCGAAAAATCAGTTTATATAATAAGTGGATTTATGAAGCTTACAAGGGAAGAGGCAATGGTGATAAATTGGCATATGGGGGAGTTTGATTCCAGAGTTAAAGGTGGTTATTCAATTAAGAATGTTTTTTACAAATATCCAATTGCACTTTTATTCCATATGGCTGATGTTCAAGCAACTTATCTCGATGAAAAAGTGGAAAATTAAAACTTAATTTTGGAGGGAAAATGGATAAAATAAATATTTTAATTTCTTGTCACAAACCATCTTTAACAATGAGAAATAAATATATAAAACCAATGCAGGTTGGAACTGCACTTGCAAAAAATAAAATTGAAAATTGCTTGTATGACAACGAAGGCGATAACATTTCTGAAAAGAATAAAAGATATTGTGAATTAACTGCATAATATTGGGCTTGGAAAAATTTAGATTCGGAATACTATGGATTTTTTCATTATAGAAGATATTTATCTTTTGCAGATAAAAAATTTTGTAGAATGCCATTTGTAGATGTAAAAATGGACAAGGTTACTGAAGAGAATATTAAAAAGTTTGGGCTTACAGAAGATAACATAGAAAATTTTATTTACAAATATGATGTAATAGTCCCTAAAAGGTCATTTTGTGTTTCAAACTATTATCATTACAAAACTGCAAACGGACATCATATCAAGAAGCAAAACAAATAATAGAAAATCAAAAAAAAGAGTTTTATAAAGAAAACCCTGAAAATTTAGAAGAGCAAGCTATAAATTTGGTGGGTAAAGATGTCTATCAAAAATTAATAAAGGGTTACACAGAAAAACAGTGGGGCAGGGATTGTAAAGATTTACCTCCATTCATCATAAAAAGATTACCTTTAAGATTTACCTATGATAACAATTATTTTAATGATAGATATCAGGGAATACCTATTGGGGGGTATAATCAATTAATAGACAAACTGCTTGAAGGAACTGATGTCCTTTTAAATACTCCTTTTGAAAATTTAAAAGATGTTGAATATGATAAGATTATTTATACAGGGGCAATAGATGAATTTTTCAAATTTAAATATGGAAAGTTGGAATATAGAACTGTAAAATTTGAAAATTCTATTTTGGATACTGATAATTATCAGGGAAATGCAGTTGTGAATTATACAGAAAGAGATGTCCCATACACTAGAATTATTGAACATAAACATTTTGAATTTGGGAAACAGCCAAAAACTGTAATTTCTAAAGAATATCCAATTGAATGGAAAGAGGGTTTAGAACCTTATTATCCTATAAATGATGATAGAAATAATCAGCTGTATGAAAAGTATAGAAATGAAGCAGATAAATTAAAAAATATTTATTTTGGTGGAAGATTAGGACAATATAAATATTATGATATGGATAAAACAATTGAAGCTGCTTTAAATTTAATAAATGAAATAGAGAAATAAAAAACTAGAAGTAAAAACTTCTAGTTTTTTAAGTATGCAAATTAATAGAAAACTTCTTGACCTTGACAATTCGTCCAAATTGGGCAAGGATATAATGAACCACCACAACATCTATTGCAACAGTTATAGTTGCTACAACTTGCATAACATCTAAAAGAACAAGTTCGATAACTTGGAATAAAGATAGACTCAATATTTGTAAAATCCATATTTGCTCCTTATTGTTTTGATTTATTTAATATTAAATAAATTCAATATCATTTTATGAAAAATTATTAAAAAAGTTCAGCATAATTTAATTTTTATTGACAAAATAAATAAAATATGTTTATTATTATTTAAGCGTAGAAAAAGAGAGTAGTTTTAAAACATTGTTTTACAGAGAGACAAGTTAGCTGAGAATTGTCAAACAATTTAAAATGAAGGACACTTTGGAGCTTAATTTTTATAAAAAGTGGCTTATTTTTAAGCAAATTAGGTGGCACCACGGAAGAATTTCGTCCTAATGCATAAATGCATTAGGATTTTTTTAGGAGGAATTATGACTATACAAATTTCAAAATTGAAAGATGGAAAGGTAACTTTTCAAGGAATGATTGAAACCGTAAGAGACAAAAAAAATATACAATTTGTTATATTAAAAGACTTTTCAGGTAAAATTCAAGTTACAGTGGATAAAACGAAATATCCAGAAGTTGGAGAAATTTTTTCTCATTTGCTGACAGGGGCTAGTGTGACAGTGACAGGAGAGCTTGTAAAGAGTGAATATGTGAAAATGGGTGGACAGGAAGTCCTTTGTGACGGCGTTGTTGTTACAAGTACAGCAGAAGTATACCCCATAGGTCCAGAGAGCAATATAGATCAAAGAATAGATTATAGATGGATAGATTTAAGACAAGAAAAAAATCTTTTAATGTTTAAAGTTCAAACCTTGTTTACAAAAGCACTGAGAGATTTTTTAGAGCAGAGAGATTTTATTGAAATACATTCTCCAAAACTTATCGCAACAGCATCGGAATCTGGCGCAGATGTTTTTGAAGTAAAATATTTTGATGGCAAGGCATATCTTGCGCAAAGTCCACAATTTTATAAACAAATGGCAATGGCAAGTGGATTTGGTAGAATATTTGAATGTGGTCCTGTTTTCAGAGCAGAAAAGTCACATTCAAGAAAACACGCAACAGAGTTTACAGGTTTTGATCTTGAATTTACAGGAATTGAAAGTTATGAAGATGTTATGCATCTGGAAGAAGAGATGATTGCTTATGCATTGCAGGAAGTTAGAAACAAGTATGGGGAAGAAATAAAAGAAGTTTTCAATGTTGATGTTGTTGTCCCTGAATTACCATTTCCAAGAATTAAACTTAAAGACTTATATGATGAACTAGAAAAAAGATATGGGTATAAAATTCCAGATTCCGAAAAAGATGATTTGTCAACAGAAGCAGAAAAGATGTGTGAGCAATATTGCAAAGAAGTTTATAATCACGAATTTATTTTTGTTACAGATTTTGGAGCAAAAAAACGAGCTTTTTATCATATGAGAAAAGATGGAATTCCACAAGGATATGACCTAATTTGGAAAGGTGTTGAAATAACAACGGGGGCACAAAGAGAACACAGATATGAAATATTAAAACAGCAGGCAAAGGAAAAAGGATTAGATAGAGATGTTGAATTTTATCTGCAATTTTTCAAATATGGTTGTATGCCTCACGGGGGATTTGGAATTGGTGTTGATAGAATGACGATGAATTTACTTAATGTTTCTTCAATTAAAGAAGCAATGTTTATATTTAGAGGTCCAGATAGATTAAATCCATAAAAAAACCTTGTTAAAACAAGGTTTTTTTATTTAATCTTAATGCATAAATAAAGTTAATTTAGTTCATCGATCTCTGCGTGTTTTTTGGTAAATTGACTGTTGTATAAATCTGCATAAAAGCCTTTTTTTGCAAGAAGTTCTTCGTGAGTGCCTGTTTCTATAACATTTCCATCTTTCATTACTAAAATTAAATCGGCATTTTTTATTGTTGATAATCTGTGAGCGATAACAAAGCTTGTTCTTCCTTTTATCAACTTATCCATTGCTTCTTGTATTAATTCTTCTGTTCTAGTATCAACGGAACTTGTAGCTTCATCTAAAATTAACATTGGGGCATTTTCTACCATTGCTCTTGCTATAGTTATAAGTTGTTTTTGCCCCTGACTTAAATTTGCCTCTTCATCTAAAATCATATTATATGAATTGGGTTGAGTTTTTATAAAGTGGTCAATGTTTGAAGCTTTACAAGCCTCAACAATTTCTTCATCAGTTGCATTCTGTTTCCCATACGCAATATTTTCTCGAATAGTTCCTTCAAATAGCCAAGTATCTTGTAAAACCATTCCAAAAAGTGACCTAACATAATTTCTATTCATATCTTTTATTGATACACCATCTATAAGTATATCTCCAGAAGTAATTTCGTAAAATCTCATTAACAAGTTGACCATTGTGGTTTTTCCTGCCCCAGTAGGACCAACTATTGCCACTTTTTGTCCTGGAAAAGCTGTTTCACTAAAATTATGAATTATTTCTTTATCAGGAGAATATCCAAAACAAACATTCTTAAACTCAACTTTACCTTTAAAATTCTTTATTGTTTTTGTTTTGTAACTTTCGTCAGGTTGCTCTTCTTCGTTTAAAAATTCAAATACTCTTTCTGATGCAGCAGCAGTGGTTTGCAATGTTCCAGCAATTGATGCAACTTGTTGAATTGGCTGGTTGAACTGACGAATGTATTGAATAAATGCTACAATTGAAGCTATGAATGTTATATCAGTTAAAGCCATTGAACCACCTATTATACAAATAACAACATAACTTATATTCCCAACAAAGTTCATCATAGGCATCATAAGACCTGAATAAAATTGAGATTTATATCCGTTAGTATATAATTCGTTGTTTATCTTATCAAATTCTTGTTCAGCCTTGTTTTCTCCGTTAAATACTTTTATTACATTATGAGCAGAATATGTTTCTTCAATATGTCCATTCATCTCTCCCAATGTATTTTGTTGCCTAATAAAATACTTCTGTGAAATTTTTACAAATATCATAACTAAAAACATACTTAATGGAACGGAAATTAATGCAACTAAAGTTAATTGCCAACTTATTGTAAACATCATAACAACAATTCCAATAAGTGTGGTTATTGACGTTATCATTTGACTTAAACTTTGACTTAATGTTTGACCAATTGTGTCCACATCATTGGTTACTCTTGAAAGTATGTCGCCATAGCTTTGAGAATCAAAATATTTTAGTGGAAGTCTATTTATTTTTTTACTAATTTCTTCTCTTAAACTTTTTGATGTTTTTGCAGTGACTTTTGCCATTATGAAATTTTGTGTAAAACTAAATAATGCACTTGCGCAATATAAAATGATTAACCAAATTCCTATTGTAGTAATTTTTACGAAATTGATTGATGCGTTAGGGGATAATCCCAAAATAATTTCCGTTGTTATTTTGGAAAGAATTTTAGGACCTAAAATTGAAAATATAGTTCCAGCACAAGCAAAAATTAAAGCAATTCCAATTAAAATCCAATAGGGTTTTAAATGTAGCAAAAGTTGGATAATAGATTTTTTAAAATTTTTTGCCTTTTGTCTGTTATTACCTCTGTGATTTGGACCAGCAAATTTTGGAGATTGATTATTTGATTTCATAATAATTCCTCCTTAGATAATTGAGAATAGGCAATTTCTTGATAAATTTTGCAATTTTGCATTAATTCCTTATGTGTACCCATTCCCACCATTTCACCTTTGTCAAGAACAATAATTTTATCTGCATCCATAATTGTTCCAATTCTTTGGGCAACAATCAAACAAGTACTTTTCCTTGTTTCCTTTTTTAATGCTTTTCTTAAAGCTCTGTCTGTTTTATAATCTAAAGCTGAGAAGGAATCATCAAAAATAAAAATTTCAGGTTTTCTTACTATTGCTCTTGCAATACATAATCTTTGTCTTTGACCACCAGATACATTTTTTCCACCTTGTGAGATTTCGTAATTTAATCCATTTTCAAGTTTTTCAACAAAGTTTAATGCTTGCGCAGTTTTTAAAGCATTGATAACTTCTTCATCGGTGGCATTCTCATTTCCATACTTGATATTTTCTTCAACTGTTCCTCTAAATAGAAAACTTTTTTGTGGAACATAACCTAATTTTTCATACAAGGACTTTATGTCATATTCTTTTACATTGGTTCCATCAATTATAACTTCACCTTCACTTACATCGTAAAACCTTGGTACTAAATTGATAAGCGTACTTTTTCCACTTCCCGTTGAACCTATAAATGCCACTGTTTCACCTTGATTTACTGAAAAACTGATATTTTTTAACACATAATCATCTGAGTCGGGATATTTAAAACTAACATTTTTAAATTCTAATGCACCTTTAAGTTCTGGTTTAGTTTTTGTTCCATTGATGATTTTGTTTTGCGTTTTCAAAACTTCATATATTCTATTGCCAGAAACAACACCCCTTGGTATTATAATAAACAACATAGAAAGAAGTAAGAAGCTTATCAGAACTTGCATAGCATATTGAGTGAAAATTGTTAAATTTGCAAGGTCAAGAGAACCATTTGAAATTAAATATCCACCAACCCATATGATTGCAAGTGACAAGCCATTCATAATAAGTTGCATACTAGGGAACATAATTGAAAACATTCTATTAATAAACAGGTCAGTTGCTGTCAAATTTTGATTTACATCTTCAAATTTTTCTTCTTGTAGTTTTTCAGCATTGTATGCTCTAACCACCTTAATACCTGTCAAATTTTCCCTTGTTACACCGTTAATTTTATCTGTAAGTTTTTGCATTTTTTTGAATTTTGGTGAAACAAAGGAGAAAATTGTAATTAGAACAATAAGTAATAAAACTATAGCTAATGCTGTTATCCAACTCAAAGTTCCACTTTTACCCACAATTTTTAGTATTGCGCCAATTGCCATAGTGGGAGCAGAAAGTGCCATTCTTAAAAACATTGTTAGTGTTTGTTGGACTTGTGTAATGTCGTTTGTAGTTCTTGTAATTAAACTTGCTGTGGAGAACTTTTCCATCTCTTCCATAGAAAATGAATTGACTTTATTGAAAAAAGCTCTTCTAACTCTTTTTGAAAATCCACAAGCAACTCTTGCTGCTAAGTATGTAACTATGATTGTTGAAGTCACTGAACCAGCAACTATTCCTAACATCTTTAATCCTTGAATTAAAATTTCATTAACTGAACTTTGTTCTTGAATTAATGTTACAATACCTCCCATATAGTCAGGGAGTTCCAAATCCAACATAACTTGTAACACCACAAACCCAAGAATGAATGTAATAACAACCCAATCTCTTATTCTTAAATATTTTAACAGTGTAAGCATATTTTGTATCCTTTTATATTAAATATTGTTGTTTAGTTTTTTGTAATTATATTTTGAAATTATTAAATAGGTAATTAAAGATAAAATCAAACACATTGTTTTTCCGATATACGAGCCAATTAACATACTTATAAAGTTATCGTAAACTCCGTTAATGATTGTAACACATCCAAAATAAATAGTGGAATTAATTAAACTAGCAATTAAAATAACAATAGCAATATTTATGAAAATATTTACTTTTTTGTTTTCTAATATTTCAAATAATTTTAAAGCAATAAGCAATGCAACAAGTGTAGCCACAATACTAATTATATATGAAGCAAAACCCCAAACAATTTCTTTACCAAAACCAAATGTTGCCCACGAAGCTATGAATTGAAGAATGGAAGTAAACAAAAGAGAGCCCAAGGCACTAAACAAAAGGCAAAGAGCGTCTTTTTTACCATAATATTTATAGCAAAGAAATATGCAAAATATAAAAAGGGTATAAACTACGGAATCTATTCCAAAAATAAGATTTCCTACATAAATGGGATAATTGCCAACATTGTAAACATTAGAAGCTATTGCAGAACCAATGCCAACAACAAAAATTGCGTCTTTACCAAAAAACCTATTTGTTAGGACGAGAGCTCCATACGAAATAAAAGATGTTAACACTAAGTATAAAAATTCCATTCGTAAATTTTATAACAATAAAATTTTTTTTGCAATAATAATTGTTAAGTTTAATTAAATATTTTAATAAAAAATTTAAAAAATTCTTGACAACAATTTTTTTATATTATATAATGCAGAACGATAACTTAAATTAATCTTTCCAAAGATAGCAAGTGTCATAGACATAAAAAGCATTTTGCTTACTTGCCGAGGTAGAGAATATTGTGGTAATAATTTCACCACGCGCTCTTTACCGAGGCGTGGTTTTTTTAAGTTTTGCACACAAATTTGTTAAAAGGAGGCTAAAATTGAGCGCTAATTTTGAAGCGAAAAAAGCTTTGGTGGAAGAAATAAAAAATAAAATTCAAAGCGCTAAATCAATTGCTTTCGTGGACTATCGCGGTTTAACTGCCAGTGAAGACACAAAAATGAGAAGAGCTTTCCGTGAAGCTGGAGCTGATTATAAGGTTTATAAAAATCGTTTGATGCTTATTGCCTTAAACAGTTTAGGTATTACAGGTTGTGAAAAATACTTAGAAGGCACAACTGCTGTTGCTTTCAGCAACAAAGATGAAGTTGGAGCTGCTAAGGTTATTGTGGACACAATCAAAGAAACTCAAAAAATGGAAATCAAATTTGGAGTTTTAAACGGAACAGTTGTAGACAATAAAGCTGTTGAAGCATTAGCAAAACTCCCATCAAAGGAAGTTCTAATAGCACAACTATTAGGTATGTTAAAAGCACCTGCAACCAACCTTGCGCGTGTGCTTAATGCTCCTACTCAGGGGCTTGCAATTGCTCTTAATGCAGTTGCCAATAAAGGTTAATTATAAAGGAGAAATTAAAAATGGCAGATTTAAATAAAATTTTAGAAGATATTAAATCACTTACAATTGTTGAAGTTAGTGATCTTGTTAAAATGTTAGAAGAAGAATTTGGTGTTAGTGCACAAGCTCAAGTAGCAGTTGCAGCACCTGTAGCTGGAGGGGCAGCAGCTCCTGCAGCTGAAGAAAAAACAGAATTTACAGT
>CALVNP010000014.1 GCA_944349805.1 uncultured Clostridia bacterium | reverse complement strand
CTACAGGAGAAAAAAATCTTTATGGTGAATACTTGATGAATGCACAAGGTGAAGATGTTGTTGCAGGAATTAGAACTCCAATGCCTATTTCAGAACTCGCTAATCAAAATCCTGAAATTTACAAACAGTTTGTAAATATCGCAAACACTCTTGAAAACCATTATAATGATATGCAAGATATGGAATTTACTATTGAAAATGGTAAACTTTATATGCTTCAAACAAGAAATGGAAAAAGAACAGCAAAAGCTGCTTTAAAAATTGCCGTTGACCTTGTAAGTGAAGGTAAAATTACAGAAAAAGAAGCTTTGATGAAAATTGAACCAAAACAACTTGATTCTTTACTTCACCCTGGTTTTGATGCATCAGCTTTAAAGAAAGCAGAAATTATAGGTAAAGGACTTCCAGCTTCTCCTGGCGCAGCTTGTGGTAAAGTTGTTTTCACAGCAGAGCGTGCTTCTGAGTTGGCAAGTGAAGGAAATAAGGTTGTACTTGTTCGTCTTGAAACATCACCAGAAGACATTGAAGGTATGGCAGCATCAGAAGGTATATTAACTGCTCGTGGTGGTATGACATCTCACGCAGCTGTTGTTGCTCGTGGTATGGGTACTTGCTGTGTTGCAGGTTGTTCAGATCTTAAAGTAAATGAAGAGGAAAAATACTTTGAGCTTGGTGGAAAGAGATATAATGAAGGAGATTATATTTCTCTTGATGGCTCAACAGGTAATATCTATGGGGAACAAGTAAAAACAGAACCAGCTTCTCTTTCAGGAGATTTTGGAACTATTATGGCTTGGGCTGATAAATATCGTGCACTTCAAGTTAGAACTAATGCTGATACTCCTAATGATGCTAAAAATGCGTTTAACTTTGGTGCAGAAGGAATTGGACTTTGCAGAACTGAACATATGTTCTTTGATTCAGATAGGATTCCAGCAGTTCGTGAGATGATTGTATCAACAACTGTTGAAGAAAGAAAAAAAGCACTTGCAAAACTTCTTCCAATGCAAAAAAAGGACTTTATTGGACTTTATAAAGCTATGCAGGGGAAACCTGTTACAATACGTTTCTTAGACCCACCTCTACACGAATTTTTACCTCATACAGATGAGGAAATTGAAGCTCTTGCAAAAGAAATGGGATTGTCATTCCAAAGTTTAAAAGCAACAGTTGAAAGTTTGCACGAATTTAATCCAATGATGGGACATCGTGGACTTCGTCTTGCTGTTACTTATCCAGAAATTGCAGAAATGCAAACACAAGCTGTAATTGAAGCAGCAATACAAGTTAAAAAAGAAGATGGATACGATATTGTTCCAGAAATTATGATACCATTATCTTGTGATTCAAAAGAATTCAATTATGTTCGTGATATAGTTAAAAATAAAGCTGATGAAGTTATTGAAAAAGAGGGAATTAAGCTCACATATAAAATTGGTACAATGATAGAAATTCCTCGTGCCGCATTGACAGCTGATGAAATAGCAAAAACAGCAGAATTCTTTAGTTTTGGAACAAACGATTTAACACAAATGACATACGGATTTAGTCGTGATGATGCAGGTAAGTTCTTAGATGCATATTATGAAAAGAAAATTTTTGAATCTGATCCATTTGCTCGTCTAGATCAAGTTGGTGTTGGTAAGCTTGTTAAGATGGCAGCTGATTTAGGGAAAAGCACTCGCCCAGACATTAAGCTTGGAATATGTGGAGAACACGGTGGAGATCCTTCATCAATAGAATTCTGCCACAATGCAGGACTTACTTATGTTTCTTGTTCACCTTATAGAGTTCCAATCGCAAGATTGGCTGCTGCACAAGCAAATATAAAAAATCCAAGAAAATAAAAAATTACCAGCAAGAGTGAATTAAATCACTATGCTGGTTTTTTATTAATATTAATAAAAAAGGGTAATATTTAGTTACCCTTTTTATTATCGTTTAAGTATTTAATATAACATCTTCTTCTTTTATGTTGAATATGGTCAAAGTTTTTCCATTGATTTTGAATTGGAATATTGTATTCTAAGTTCAAATTGGTTTCGCAATGTTCAATTTTAAATTTTGGTAAACTTTTCATTATGTAGTTAAGTACAATAGCAGGTAAGCCCTTGTTTAAATATTGCTTTCTTATTCCTATTAATGCAAAATCTAAAATTTTTGGGTGTTTAACTGAATATAACAATCTAGCAATGCCTAATGGAGTTAATCTACCTTTGCTTTTTTGTACAGCCTTTGAAAGTGAAGGAATTCCGAAGCCAAAAGCAACAACTCTGTCATTTTCATCAACTATTGTTACAATAAAATCTAAGCTTATAAACATTTTAAATTGATTTATTATCTGGTCTCTTAATTTATCTGTATAGGGTACAACGCCGTGCAAATCACCATATGCTTCATCAATAACTTCAAAAATTCCTTGTTTGTATTTTTCAATAAATTTTTTCTTATTTTTGCCTTTTGCGATTTTTAAGTTGTATCTTTTTAAAACTTTGTCGGCAAGAGCTTCCACTCTTTTTTCTCTTTCGCCGTATGTTGGAAAAATTTTATATTCAAGCCAATCAACTTCTTTTTGATATCCACATTTTTCTAATAACTCAGGGTAATAAGGGTAGTTATATTGCTCTTCAAATGTAGCAAGCTCATCAAAACCTTCAATAAGCATTCCTTCTCTGTCTAAATCGTTGAATCCAAGTGGGCCGTGTACTATGTCCATACCTTTTTTTCTTGCCCAATCTTCAACTGCGTCAAACAAAGCTTTTGCCACTTCAACATCGTTTATCGCATCAAACCTTGTAAATCTTATTCTTTTTTCGTTTACTTTTTGATTATATATTCTTTGTTCTATTCCTGCAATTCTGCCAACAACCTTTCCATCTTTATAAGCTAAAAAATATATCGTATCACAATCTTCATAAGATACATTTTTTTCACTAAACAAGTTTAATTCATCCATTCTAAGAGGGTGAACATACTGTTTACAACCCTCATATAATTTTGTTGGGAAATCAACAAACATTTTTTTATCTTTTTTTGTTTTTACTTCTTTTATTTCAATCATATTTTTGCCTTTTAATAATAACGGAACAATAATAACAAATTTCTTTATAAAAATCAATTAATTTCAATTATAACAAAATAAATTACTTTAAAATTTTTCTTGCATTAAGAATTAAAGTGTTTTATGATTATTATAATACACTTTAATTTTTCTTGCATTAAGAATTAAAGTGTATTATAATAATCATATAAGCCCCTATGGTCAAGAGGTCAAGACGTCGCCCTCTCACGGCGGAATCAAGGGTTCGATTCCCTTTAGGGGTACCAATAAGAACTGTTAAGACACTTTTGTTTTAGCAGTTTTTTTGTAATTTTTTTGTATATAAAATTATCAATATTGCTTTTTAGATTGTATTTTTTTTGCTATAATACGTTAAAGGTTGCTATGAAAGTGGGAGAATTAATAAAAGATTTAAGGTTAAAACATAGGGTTAGTCAAAGCGAATTTGCAAAATTTTGCAATGTTAAACAATCAGCTGTTAGCAAATGGGAAAGGGGAATTGTAAGTCCACCAATAAACATTGTGGAAAAGTTATCAATAATTTTTGATTTAACTGAAAACTTTAAAGATAAATTAAAAAATGAAGACAATAATTAATTTTAGACCAATTTTATTTTGTTTTATTTCGTTAGCTCTTGGAATTAGATTTGCAAGAGATATTTTTGATGCAAATATTTATATAATTAGTTTTTTGTTATTATTATTTATTGTATTGTTGTCAGTTTCCTTGTTTCAAAAAAAGTTTTTAGGATTAATTATTGTTATATGTTCTTTTAGTATTGGAATAGGATTATTTGTGATAGACTACAACAATTTTATTCCAAAAGAATATGTGGGTGAAGTTACTGTTGTTGGCAGAGTGAGTGATAATCTTGAAGGACAAGGTGGGGTACTTATTACAAATGTAACAATTAATGGTGAAAAAGCTGGAAATGTGTATGTTTACATTACTTCGACAGAGGAAAGTTTAGGTGTTGGGGATTACATTACATTTACGGCAGAACTTGAAAGTCAAAAGCTAGAAAGTTTTGGTAAAATTAATACATACTATTATAAAAACAATCAAAAATATTTTGCTTACGCATCTTTAACCCAAAATGACATTGCTAAGGGTAATCCAAGTTTGTCAGAAAGTTTCAAGCTGGCAGTAAAAAGTGGACTTTATCAAAATATGTCGGAGCAGGGAGCTGAACTTGCATATTCTGTTTTATTTGGAAATAAACAGGACTTAAATGAAGATATATACTCTGATTTTAGTGCAATAGGTGTTGGTCACTTGTTAGCTGTCTCTGGTTTACACGTTGGTGTATTAGCTGGTGGTTTGTATTTTGTACTAAGTAAATTAAAATGTAAATATTATATACAATTTATAATAACAACATTAATTTTATTTTTATATTGTTATCTATGTGGTTTTAATGCAAGTGTTACAAGAGCAACCATAATGATAATTGTATTTTTAAGTGCAAAATTATTTGGTAAAAGATATGATATATTAAATTCAATATCAGTTGCAGGACTTTTAATTTTGCTTTTTAGACCACTATATGTTTTTGATTTGGGCTTTTTGCTAAGTTTTGTATGTGTATTTTCAATTGCTATTATGTCAAAACCAATTAAAAATTGTCTATCAGGAATAAAAATCCCAAATTTTATAGCATCTCCATTAGCAATTACAGTTTCAACTCAAATTGGAATTTTACCTTTTATGGCTAATTATTTTGGTAATTTTTCAATTTTTACATTTATGGCAAATATCATTTGTATTCCTATATTTAGTTTAGCATACACAATGCTGTTTGTATGCTTACTTTTGTTGCCATTTAAATTTGTAAATATAGTGTTGTTCTTGCCAGATTTGTTGTTTTCTTTTATAATTTTATTAGCA
>CALVNP010000013.1 GCA_944349805.1 uncultured Clostridia bacterium | reverse complement strand
CGATAGAAAGTTAAAATTTAATTTCTGTACTCAATAACTTTTCTGACTAAAAGAGTTATTTGTACGTTCTTGTTAATCTTTCGATTAACGGGTTTTAATTCGTACTAATCGCTTTTTAATAACCTTTTCTTTTCTATTCAATTTTCAATGTTCTTGCACAAGTCTTACCAACTGTGCTTGGGTATTCTAGCATATCAAATTTAACCTGTCAACAGTTTTTTCAAAAAATTTTTAATTTTTTTTATTTTTTTTTGCTTAGTTATCTTTATATAACAAAATAGTCAATAATTAGACAAATTTAGACAAATTTAGCAATAAAAATTTTTATTTTTTTCTTGAAAAATACTTGATATACCCTCATATAATAATATGCATTTTTCTAATTTTTGTTATCACTTTCCATTTTAGCTTTTAAAACATCAGCTCTTTTAAGCTTATATTTTGAAAAAATCAGCATAGCAATTCCAATTGATAAAGCGCAACCCAAAAATACAATTATTCCCAGCCAATTTTGTACACTTAATGCCTGTACAGGTTGTTTCGGATCGAATTTTATTAAGTCTAGAAGAACACCTATAATTAATAGAGAAAGACAATTTGCTATATTGAAAGCAAGTGTCATAAAACCACTATAAATTGCTGTATTATCCTCCCCTGTTTTAATTTTATCCATAGTGATAACATCTGCATACATTGAAATTGGCAAAGAATAAAGTGCTCCCGTACCAAAACCACAAAAAACAATGCAAGGTGCGACTAGCCAAAACAATATGTTTTGCTCTAACATATTTCTAAATATAAATGTTAATCCTGTCAGAGCAATTCCTATAAGTATCACCACAAGAGATATATTCAACGCTGGTTTTTTATCTATTCTATTAGATAAGTAAATCCAAAAAGGTTGTGAAAGAATGGCAGATATAAATAAAAAACTCATAAGCAAGGAAATTTCACTACTTCCAAAATGATAGGAATATGTAAACAAATGCATTCCTACACTTGTCAAAAATGCAGCAGAAATCAATGCTACAGAATATCCTATAATTAAACTTCCGTAATTTTTCTTTTTAAGACTTGCAAAAAACAAAACAAAAATTTTAAAGAAAAAATTTTTTTCTTTTTTCATTCTCTTATTTGGTAATTGTAATTTTTGAACCGTTCTTATTGTCCCTAAAATACAAATAAATCCTGCAATTAAACAAAGCGCTGATGTGAAGTATGCAATATTTATATAAGCAAATTGATTAAATTGCCCCTGTCCATTTTCTCCACTTGGCATAAAAATAAACATTAATATACTTGGCATTATCATACCTAAGATGAAAAATGTAGTTTTAAAACCTTGCACTGAGGATTGTTCGTTGTAATCAGGAGCAATATCAATACCTAACGCAACATAAGGAGTTGCAAACAAGGTGTTAAATGTTTCAATAGCAAGCAAGCTTACCAATAGCCAACAAAATTTTAATGATACACTTAGATTAATGGGAATTATCCATAATAGTAAATTAAATATTGCCATTCCAAATGTTCCCACAAGCATATAACCAAGACGTTTACCAAAAACTTTGGAATGATGTCTATCTGAAAAATAACCAATAATTGGATCTGAAATACCGTCCCAAAAAACGCTTAAAGCAATTGCAATCCCTACTAACGTTCCTGGCAACCCCATAATGCTTGTACCAAAAAACATAATAAAATTGCCGACAGTCTGAGCCATTGTTCCATAGCCCAGATTGCCGACTCCATAAGCAAGTTTTGTTCCAAATTTCAACTTCATATATAAAGTATTATATGCAGTTTATTATATAATATTAAATTGATTATGTGTAATTATCAGGTAAATCGTTTTCAAATAAGACAACATATTTTTTTTCATAAGATATTAATTCACTTAGCTTTTGCTTTGCAACTTTAAGAGAATCAACAACAATAATATTTTCCTTATTTATTTTTGTTTCATTTAAACCATCTTGTAATGCCTGCAAGTTGACCTTGTTTACAATAATTACATAATCGCAAACTTCCCCCAACTGTTTCGCAAAATTTTTATTTGCTTCATACTCTTCTGAACCCATTTCAACCATACCAGGTGTAACACAAATTTTAACAGAATCTTCAAACAAGCCTAAAACTTCAACAGCAGCATTTGACCCCTCCACGCTTGAATTGAAAGAATCATCTAAAATTGTAATGTTTTGATTTTTTATAATTTCCAATCTGTGTGAAATTGGTTGCAAATCAGCTATTGCTTTTGCAATACTTTCTAAACTAACACCAAGCTTTAACGCTAGTGTTGCGCTTAAAAGTATGTTTTCAAGATTATGCCTTCCAATAAGGTTGCATGTACATTTTTTATGTTTATCTTTATATATAAGTTCAAAAGACATACCATCAGAAGACATTTTAACATCTTTTACTTTTATTTCAGAATTTTCATCAAAACAAGTTAAGTACTTATTTTCTAGCCTACATTCATCGTAAAGCGACTTACATTCGGGACTTTGCCCATTAAATACGACAATCCCATTTGGGGGTAAAGAAAGTACAAGTTCATTTTTTGTCTTTTTTATATTTTCTACACTGCCAAAAGTTTCCAAATGTTGACTTCCTATTCCTGTTATTATTGCGTGTTGAGGTTTTATAATATTGCATAGATATGAAATATCTCCAACCTGTTTTGCTCCCATCTCTGCAATTAATATTTCATTTTCAGGTTTTAAGTACTTTAAAACGACTTTTGTTAGCCCCATTGGGGTATTATAGCTTCTTGGACTCATACAAACATTATATTTTTCATTAAGCATTTCAAATAAAATATACTTTACACTTGTTTTTGCATAACTTCCTGTTATTCCTATTTTAATCAAGTCTGTTCTTTTATTAAGTTTTTTCTTAGCTCTTTTTATATAGCTTAATCTAATAAGATTTTCAAGAGGTAACATAATAAAATGAGCAAGTGGTACCAAAATGGGCAAAAGCAATGGAGTTAAAACAATGATGCCAAATTTAATAAAATAAACATATTCTGTTGCAAGCCAAATCAAAATTAAAGTTATTGCCATACATAAAATAAATAAACAAGTTATTAATCTAGCCATTCTTCTAGTTTGGTTTAAAGGTGTCTTTTGTGGTACATTCACCATATTTACTATAAATACGATGGAAAAATAAACATAAAAAATTAAACCAAGATAAGAATATATTGAATCCTTATGATAGGCATCAAAAAGCGCATTTGTAACTAAAACACAAGCCAAACTTAAAAAAGAAAGCATTGCAATTCTGGAAATATATCTTGCCTTAGTATCCTTTAACCATACATTATAACCTTTTATTTTATATCCAGAAAGTTGTAAAATTTGAAGAAACTTAATAGAAATAAGGCATAAAAGAGCAGCATTTGCTATGCTAATAAAAAATGCTAAAACAAAATGAATATTTGATAAATCAAAAAAGCTCAAATTAACCCCCTAAAAAATTTTCTAATAATGGTTTACATTCGTAAAAATTGTCTAAGTATGCAAAATGCCCTGCGTTTTTTATTATTACCAGCTTGCTACTCTTAATCAACTTATTTAATTTTTTTGCAATACAAAGTGGTGTATCTTTATCTTTTTCCCCATAAATTAACAATGTCGGCAACTTTATAGTTTTAGCATAACATTTTAAATCTTCATTTACAATTTTTGAAAAACATTTTTTCATATGTGGCGATAAAGAATTATAATCAGAAGAACCAAAATTTAGTTGAATACCAAAATGTTTAAATATTTTATATAAAAATATCTTTGATTCCTTTTTCAAGCTTTTAATTTTAATTCCTGCACTATCAATTAAAACCAGCTTGTTTACCATATCAGTATAAACACTTGAAAAATAAATTGCAACTCTACCACCAAAAGAATGAGAAATTATATCAAATTTTTCAATTTTTTCTCTATCTAAGACTTCCTTTAAAGCCCTAGCATACTCTTTTACGCCCCATATCGTTTTTGGTTCTGTACTTTTACCAAATGGTGGAAAATCTAAAATCAAACACCTTTTGTTTAGTTTTAAGTTTTCAGCAACAAATTTAAAGCTATCAATACTTCCACCCCAACCGTGTAAAAAAATCACCCATTCCGTACCACTACCCAAAACTATGTAGTTTACATTTGTTCCATCAAAAACTTTCATAATATTATTTATGAAAATAAACGAATTTTTGATTAAATTTCACATCTTAATATTAATGCATCATCACCATTTTGATAATATTTTTTCCTAACAGCTATTTTTTTAAATCCCAATTTATTATACAAATTTAAAGCTGGTATGTTTTTATCATCAACCTCTAACCACACATTTTTTATATTCTGACTTTTAGCTTTATCTTTTACAAGTTCAATTAATTGTGTAGCATATCCTTTATTCTTTTCTTTACTTGCTATATTTAAAATATTGAACTCTTTACCTTGTTCCCCCTCACAAACTAAAACATTTATAAATGAAACAACATTTCCATTATCTGTTACACAATAAGAAAATCTGTCAGGCCTTATAAGTTCATCTTCAAACATTTTTAAACTCCAAGAGCTTGACCCAAATGCCTGTTTTGATATTTCATAGACATCGTCTATAAATTTTTGAGACATCTTTTCAATTTTTACCCCTTGCAAATTTTCCTCTGCTTGCGATTTTCTTATGTACATCGGTACTAAATCAGAGGAAGAACAAAATTCTTCTCGCTTTATCTTATCTTCACAAAGATTAAAGAATGAATTACAGCTGATTTCAACTTTATGTGTTACATTATCTAAATTTTCATCAACGACTCCAACAGTATCGCCGTCAGGCAACTCCGTTGCTAAATAAGGTTCTTTAAACACTTTACCATCTTGAAATTCGGCAACGAAATATCTTCCCCCTAAAGCATTTAAAACTGTGGAAAAATTCTTACAGCAATTATACTCTTTTGCAATCAATTCCATTGAATTGACCTTTATAAATTTTAATTTTTTATTTACAACACTAAAACCTTTGGTTAAAGCTATAGCAACTCTTATTCCTGTAAAAGAACCTGGGCCAACATTTACACAAATAACATCAACATCTTTTGGAGATATATCGCATTCAATCATCATATTCTCTATTTCTAACAATGTTGTTTCTGAATGTTTACCCTCAACTTTTTTACATATATTTTTAGAAGATGTAATTAGAATAAGATTTGCAGTTTGAAATGCAGTGTCAATACATAAAATATTCATACCAACCCCTTTGGTTCTACTTCAATTTCTCTTTCGTTGTCACCAACTTTTTTTATATTAATTTCCAAATGTCGTTCAGGTAAAATTCCCTTTGTGTTTTCTGCCCACTCCACTATGGAAACGCCTTTTAATTTAGTTAAGTCAAAGTATTCGCTGAATCCAAGTTCTAATGCTTCTTCCAAAGAAGAAAGACGGTACATATCAAAATGGTAAAGTGGTTTTATTCCCGTATTATACTCATTCATTATTGTAAATGTAGGACTTGTAATATTTTCAGTTATATTTAATCCCTTTGCGAAGCCTTTTGCAAAAGTTGTTTTACCAGCACCCAAATCTCCAACAAGAGAAATAACAACAGGATATCCCAACGATTTTGCTAGTTTTTCAGCAACAGACATTGTATCTTTTTCAGAAACTGTTTTTATTTTTAACTTCATATTTATCCTTTTTTTCAATCAATTATATCATAAATTAATGGCAATGGATAAGTTTTTGTCTTAGAAAATTTGAAACATTCCAAGAATTTTTCAGCATACTCATTTGAATATTTTTTAGGAGCAAAAATTCTAATAATTTCATCTCCCAATGAAACCTTATCCCCCACTTTGCACAAAACGGTTATACCATTACATCCAACATTATTGCAAAGCTTATGTGTTAACTCACCCAATTTTTGTGCATCAATTTCTTCTATGTAACCACTTTGACTGCTTGTGACAGTGTTAAAGCTCATTTTTTCCTCATCAAAAAGCTTTAAATTTCCACCTTGAGCAATTACCATTTCTTTCAATTTTTCAAGAGCTTTACCATTAGACAAAACTTCATCAACTTTTTTATAAGCTGAATCTAATGAAATTTTTTCTTTTTTTGAAATCAAAATGCTTGATATTGTTTTACTCAAAGACAGCAATCTGCAATCCTTGTTGTTCTTTAAAATTTCAACAACTTCTTTCGCCTCCATATAACTTCCAATGTTATTACCCAACGGTTGATTCATATCGGATACAATAGCACAAGCTAAAACTTTATGCCTTTTTAATATTTTAACCATAAGACTCGCAAGTTTTTTTGCTTCAACTAAATCCTGCATAAATGCGCCCTTACCGTATTTTACATCAAGCACAATAATTTTTGCTCCACTTGCAAGCTTTTTACTTACTATTGACGAAGCAATTAATGGTATACTTGAAACAGTCCCTGTTCTATCTCTTAATGCATATATTTTTTTATCTGCTGGAACCAAGTTCTCTGTTTGGCACACTATGACAGCTCCTACATTATTTACAATGTTCTTTATTTTATCAAAAGGCAATTCCAGATTAGCACCAAAACACTGAAATTTATCTTTTGTCCCACCTGTAAAGCCTAAACTTCCACCACTCATCTTTACCATTTTTGCATTTAAGCTTGCAATGATTGGAGCAATCAAAAGCGTAGTTGAATCAGAAACTCCACCACTAGAATGCTTATCCAAACAGCAACCAAAACTAGATAAATCCAATTTTTCACCAGAGTTAAGCATTGCATCGGTCAGAAATGCAGTTTCTTTCTCCACCATTCCACTTTTACAAATTTGTTTTAAAAGCTTTGTCATTTCCTCATCAGAAATACTTCCGTTTGTATACCCATCAACAAAATAACAAATTTCTTTTTTGCTTAATTTTTTATTCTTTTGTTTTTTCTTTATTAATTTTTCTATTGTTATCATAACCAATCCTTTTATCCAACTTTACAAATAAAAATGCACTTATAAAAGAAAATGTAAAAGCTAACACAAAACCAACAAACACATCTGAAATATAGTGTTGACCAAGATACATTCTTGATATCATAACCAAAACAATAAAAACTGAAAGAACAATTCCTAAAACAATTTTTAAATTTTTATTGTTTGAAAAATAGTATACACAAAAAAATATAAAAAAACAAATTATTGTCGCACTTAATGTATGTCCACTTGGCATACTCTGACCACTTGCGTGCAAAATGTCTGTTATTGACGAATCAACTTCATACGGTCTTGCCCTATTGATTATTATTTTTAAAATTGTATTGATTAAAACAGCAATACCATATGTTGAAACAAAAAACACATTAAAAAGAGCAAAATTTTTAAATTTTTTATTTTGTCTATAATATATTAAAGTTAAAATAAAAAAAATTGCAAAGCATATTAAAAAACCCTTATATGAAGCAAGTTCACTGATAACGGTAAATACAAAATCATAAAAAGGATTTCTTGCACTTTGCAAAAATTTTATTATTTTTATTTCCACTATTGTAGTTTATCAAAAATTTTTTAAATAATCAAATAATTTAATTATCTTGAAGGTTTAACATTACATAACCTTGTGGATATCCACATAAAGGACAAGTTTTCCAAGCATTTTTACCTGTATGTTCGTGTCCACAATTAGAACATTTCCATTTGATTTCTTCATTACAAGAATAAAGCTTTTCATTTTGATACATTTCATCTATTTCAGATAACTGCTTAAAATGACATTCTTCAACCATTGCAACAAGCTCAAAACTATCTGCTATATCATTATATCCTTCATCTCTCGCAATTTTAGCAAAAGATGGATAGATATTCTTACTTTCACTCAGCTCAGAACCTGCTGATGCTTTAATCGAAGTTTTTAGTTCATAATCATCAAAAGGATAACCAGCACAAATGTCTATGTTAGATAATTCAGATTTTGAATTTTTAATTAAATGGTCATAAAACACTCTTGCGTGTGCCATTTCATTTTTAGCTAAAGTCTTAAATAAATCAGCTATATAAGAAAAACCATCATTTGTAGCTTGTTTTGCAATAAATTGATATCTTGCTCCATCTAAACATTCACCTGTAAAAACTCTTGCCAAATTTGTTTTTGTT
>CALVNP010000012.1 GCA_944349805.1 uncultured Clostridia bacterium | reverse complement strand
ATCGGAATCGAACCGATGACCTCCTGCTTGCAAGGCAGGCGCTCTAGCCAGCTGAGCTAATCCCCCATTTGCTTTAACCAAAATATCATATTAAATACATATTTGTCAATGGTTTTTACAATTTTTTTGTAAAAGTTTTTATTTTTTTCAATTATCTTTATTTGACTTAAATTTTTTTTGACTATAAACTATATATATGATTGATATTTGGAATTCCTACTCTATTTTACAAAAGGTTAGTTTTACCATTGGCATTATTGGAGCAATGCTTTTTGTGATTTATTTAATTTTACTTTGGGCAGGTTTTTTTAATCTTAAAAAGAATTACATCTCTGACGATATGGATATGCCCAACGAAGTAAATGAAACTTTTGTTGGGTTTATGCTTTCTGCTCTTGCAATAAGAGGTAGCATTATTATTTTAGCATTCGGAGGTTGGTCCACATTTGGTTTAAGTTTCTTTTTGCCCACCGTACCTTCTATCATTATAGGGTTATTGATTGGAATTGTATGTTCTGTTATTGCAACATTCATTCTTAGAAAACCCATAGTCCAAAAAGGACAAACAGCTATTGTCAGTGTTAAAATTTCAAGGAAAGAAAAAACAGGGAAAATAATACTAGATGATTCTGGAACGGAAGTTGATGCAATTTGTGAAGGTTTTAGAAGCATAAAAAAAGGAAAGAGCGTTGTTATCACATCTTTCCTTAACGGAAAAGCAGTTGTAAAAAAAATAAAGAAAAAAAGTTTAAAAATTTATGAATATTTACATTAATCCCTTCTAATTAAAAGCATAGCAATGACAAATCTTAAAAAATAGAGCGCAGAAACAATAATACCTGCAAAATAGGTTTGAGCAGCAGCTTTTAAAACTACTTCTGCTCCCTTTACTTCCGTTTTATCAAGAATGTCATTTTGAACCAACAAATCTAAGGCGCGTTTTGACGCGTTTTTTTCAACAGGGTATGTCACAATGCTTATTAATAAAGAAACGCCATAAAAAGCCATTCCAACATAAAGAAAAATTTCACCATAGTAAAAATAAGCAACTGCGCTAAAAACAAAACCAATGACAATAAGTATCCAAAAAAGCTGGGAACAAATATTGTTTACCGTAATCAAAAAATTTCTAAGCCTTAAAGGTTTGTATTTTTCATAATGTTGAATTGCGTGCCCAACTTCGTGAGCGGCAACGCCCAAAGAACTCAGTGTAGTTGAATTGTATACATCTTTAGACAAGTTTACAGTTTTGTTTTTAGGATCATAGTTGTCTGTTAAAACACCATCGATGGACTTTATACTGACTCCACTTACACCTGCACTATTTAAAATTTTTTCACAGGCTTCTTTTGCAGTTATTCCTTTTACACTATTTATTTTTTTGTAAGTGTTAAAAGCCTTCAAAACTCCCGTTTGTACATAACTAGCATACAGAATTCCAGGTAAAACAATTATGCCTAATAAATAATAAATTAACATACTTCCCCTTTTAAAATATATTCGTCTTTTTGGTCATGAATGTCCAGAAAAGCATAGAACTTAAAAAATTTGCAATATATGTTTGCTTCGCATACTTTAAAAGCTTTTTAGCTTTTACCAATTGTTCGTCTGACATAACATCATACTTGATTAATAATTGAATTGCATAGTTAGATGCCTGATTTTCTATTTTAATTCCAGAATATTTTAACAATAATGCTAAAATAAAAATAATAAAGCACAAGGAAATTAAAACTATTGAAGCTATTAAATTGAAAAATAATAAAACTATTGAAGCTATAAGTAGTGGTAGAATGGTTTTCCCTAAAAACTTAACAAAAATTGAAAACTTGTAATTTTTCAAAATTAAATCTCTGTTTTTCACACTTTGAACGGCGTGTCCAAGTTCGTGTGCTGTAACTGTTAATGCTGTTATACTTCCACTATCATATATTTCATCACTCAGTTTCACGCATCTTTTTGATGTGTAATAAATGCCACCAAAAACATTATTGTCTTGTTCTAATCTTAATGTGCTATTAAACTCAGCATTATTCACTAAATCAAAAAAATTTTTAGATGTTTGATTACTATACGCAATTTCATTAAATTGCATATTGTAATATTCTCTCAACTGATTATCAGAAAAGTTTGCAACAGACAATAATCCTGCCAAAAATACTACTCCAACACCTATCAATATATATGTTACTATGTCCACAATGATATTATACTTCAAAACAATGAAATTTCAAATAAAAAATTAAATTTTATTAAAAAAACAACTGTTTTGTTGTTTATTTTTAAAAAAAATATTGAAATTATAATAATGTATGTGTATAATTGCTTAAACGAGGATTTTATGGATAGCATTAAAAAAACAATAATTAACAATAATCTTATAAAGAAAGGTGAAGTTATTGGTGTTGGAGTTAGTGGTGGAACGGACTCTATGGCACTATTACATTATCTCAATTCAATAAGTGAAGAATTGGATTTTGAAGTTGTTGGTGTACATATTGACCACAATATAAGGGAAAACAGCTCAGAAGATGCAAGCTTTGTGTTGAATTATTGCAGAGAGAATGGAATAAGAGCATACAAATTTAAGGTTGATGTTCCAAAACTTGCACAGGAAAGAGGTGTTTCTTTGGAAGTTGCAGCGCGAGATGCTAGATATGGTGTTTTTGATGCACTTGTAAAAAAATGTGCCGTAGACAAAATTGCTATCGCCCATCATATGAGCGACCAAGCTGAAACAATTCTATTAAACTTGTTTCGTGGAACAGGAATAAGTGGAACAAGAGGTATGGATTTAATCAGAGATGGAATATATATAAGACCTATGCTTTTTACTAATAAGTCTGACATTTTAAACTATATAGAAGAACATCAAATACCTTATGTTGAAGATTATACAAATGCAGATACAACTTATTCAAGAAATTACATCAGAAATGAAATTTTGCCTATGATTATGAAAAAATGGCCAGCAGTTATTGAAAAACTTGTTTCATTTTCAAAAGCTTGCTATGATGATGATGAATATATAAACAAACAAATAATTGAAGACGCATTTATTCTTGAAGAAAAAACAGTAAAAATTCCAAATAGTTATTTTTTATACGAAAATGCAATTGTTTCCAGAATGATTTTTAAAGCGCTCAGACAAATTGGTGTTAATAAAGACATTGAAAGAGTTCACGTTGAAATGATAAAAGATTTAGCAATAAATGGAAAAAACGGGGCCAAAATTGACTTACCTTTTAGTGTTACAGCAATAAAAGAATATGACTACTTGACAATTTTAAATAAAGAAAAAGAAAAAATAATTTTAAACAGACCATTTAAAGTTGATGAGTTCAGTGTTAAAAATTTTGGAAAAATTATAGTGAAAAAAACTAAAACAACAAAACTTGAAAAAAATGAACTTATTTTAGATGGAAAAAAAGTTCCCAAAAATGCAATTTGGAGATTTAAAGAAAATGGAGATATTTTCCAAAAATTTGCTGGTGGAACTAAGAAATTAAAAGATTACTTTATTGATAAAAAAATACCTGCAAGACTTAGACCTATCATTCCCGTTTTAGCAGTTGACAATGAAATTCTTGCCATTGCTGGAATTGAAGTTAGTGAAAAAGTGAGAGTTGATGAAAATTGCAAATCTATTTATAAAATAATTGTTGAAAATTAATATAATTTTTATAAAAAAAATACCCTTAATAAATTGTTTTTGGGTATTTTTTTTAAATTATCTATCTCTTTCTAAATATTTTAACCAAGTTGGGTCTGCTTTAAATGTCCTGTTATTTAGATAATCTAAATGTGTTTTTTGAAAATCAAATGATATTTCACACGATGTTAAAGCTTGTTTTTTTAGTCCAAATTTTTTATTTTCTTCTCTTTCGCCATACTTATCATCTCCTATTACAGAATGATTTAAAAATGATAAATGTGCTCTTATTTGATGCGTTCTGCCTGTCAATAATTGAACTTCAACCAAGCTTGTTGTTTTCAAATCTTCAATCACTCTCACTTTGGTTAAAATCTCTTTATAACCATTTCCTTTATTTGTAGAAATGTGTACAACTGACTTGTTTGCATCTTTTTTTAAATATGCTTGAAACAGACTTTCTTGTTCCTTAAAATGTCCAACCACCCAAGCTTTATAAAACTTTGTCACTTTATGATTTTTAAACGCCGACAAAATAACTTCTTCTGATTTTTTATTTTTGGCAAATACGACAAGCCCTTCAGTATTTACATCTATTCTATGGCAAGGATATAAAAATTCATTGTCTTTTTTTAATATGTTTACAGCATCGTTTTTGTTGCCAACAACTTCTATTCCATATGGTTTAAAAATTATTAGAATATTATCATCTTCGTAAACTTTGCTTATTTTTTGCTTTAATTTATCAAAATCTACATAAACAGATATTAATGAATTATTTTCAATAGTGACATCTTTGTTTACCCTTATTCCATTAACTTTTATATCTCTATTTTTCATAGCTATATTGACATCTTTAAAAGTTAATTCTGGGAATTCATTTAAAATTAATTTACTTAATTTACCATTTTTATTTGCAATAAATTCTTTCATATATTCCTTTAAAAAAGCGTCAAACTTTTGACGCTTTAATTTTTTTACTTTTTACCACAACAATTTTTATATTTCTTACCTGAACCACAAGGACAAGGATCATTTCTTCCAACTTTATCATCGGATTTTCTAGAACCCTCAATTACTTCTACGGGTTGATACACAGGTTGTTGCTGAACAGGTTTTCTTTCAACATCTATTTTTGCATTTAACAAAATTGAACAAGTATCTTGTCTGATTTTATCAATCATATTATCAAACATATCAAAACCATCTCGTTTATAAGCAACAATAGGGTCTTGATTTCCGTATGCTCTAAGTCCTATTTCATTTCTCAAAATTGTCATTTGATCAATATGGTCAATCCATAAAGTATCTACAACTTTTAAAAGTATATACCTTTCAAAATCTGAATAATTCAATCCAAGTTTTTTAACTTCTTCAACTTTATCATCATACTTAGTGTAAATCACTTTTAAAATTTTATCTATTACATCTTGTACTTCACATTCATCAACGAACTGCTCTGTTATTAAATTTGTACCTTTTGGGAAAAGCTTATCTTCAAGAGCGTTATTTATTGGATCAAGCTTCCATTCAAAATATGGCTTATTAACATCTAAGTAGTTGTTTACAATTTCTGTAACATAATCAGGGAACATTCCCATAACTTGCTCGTGTACATCTTCCCCGTCCAAGACCTTGTTTCTTTCTGTATATATAATCTCCCTTTGCTTATTCATTACATCGTCAAATTGCAATACAGTTTTACGAGCTGAATAGTTTTGATTTTCTATTCTCTTTTGAGCTCTTTCAATTTGCTTTGATAACATTCTCATTTGAAGAGGAGTATTTTCATCAACTCTTAAAAAGGTTGCAACTTTTTTTAGATAATCCCCACCAAATCTTCTCATTAAATCATCTTCAAGCGAAACGAAGAAAATGCTTGAACCAGGGTCTCCTTGTCTTGATGCGCGACCACGAAGCTGATTATCTATACGCCTTGATTCGTGTCTTTCCGTTCCTATGATATGAAGTCCTCCAGCTTCAATAACTTCCTTTTTCTCCACATCAGTTATCTTTTTAAATTCATTATAAAGCTTATTGTATTCTTCTTTTGCTGAAATTAATTTTTTATCATCTGTTGAAAGATATGAAGTTGCAAAAGAAATGGATTCTTCATCATACCCCTTTTCTCGCATTGTTTTTGTTGCCATATACTCAGGATTACCACCCAACAAAATATCCGTTCCACGACCTGCCATATTTGTTGCAATTGTAACTGCACCTTTTCTGCCGGCTTGCGCTACAATTTCGCTTTCCATTTCGTGATTTTTAGCATTCAAAACGACGTGTTTTATCTTTTCCTTTCTTAAAGCTTTTGACAATTCTTCACTTTTATCAATTGTAATAGTACCAATTAAAATTGGTCTACCCGTTTCGTGAATTTCCTTTACTTCTTGTACTATTGCATTTATTTTGCCATTAACCGTTGTGTAAACAACATCGGTTTCATCTTTCCTTATGTTTGGTCTGTTAGTTGGAATTGTAACTACATCTAATTTATAAATTCCATTAAATTCAGCTTCTTCGGTTTTTGCAGTACCCGTCATACCACTAAGTTTGTTGTACAAACGGAAATAATTTTGGAATGTGATTGTCGCTAAAGTTTTGTTTTCATCTCTAATTTTAACACCTTCTTTAGCTTCAATTGCTTGATGCAAGCCATCAGAATATCTTCTTCCCGACATCAAACGACCTGTAAACTCATCTACAATTATAATTTCATCATCTTTTACAATATAGTTTTCATCAACTTTCATTATATAATTTGCTTTTAACGCATTCATAATATAGTGATTCAGTTCCAAACAATTTACGTCTGAAAGATTTTCAACATTGAAGAACTTTTCAGCTTTTGCCGTTCCACTTTCTGTCAAGTGAATGCTTTTTTGCTTTGGTTCTATTTCATAGTCTTCATCTGCCTTCAATGTTTTTGCGAACTTCTGAGCAGAGTAATAAGCTTCACTTGATTTCATTCCCCTACCACTTATGATAAGTGGAGTTCTTGCTTCATCAATTAAAATACTATCAACTTCATCTACAATTGCAAAATAGTGTCCCCTTTGTACACGACTATCTTTTCTTACAACCATATTATCTCTAAGATAATCAAACCCCAATTCGTTGTTTGTAGCATAAGTTATATCGCAATTATATGCTTCTCTTTTTTTATGTTCTTCCATTCCACTTATAGCAACGCCAACGGTCAATCCTAAAAATCTGTGAACTTTCCCCATCCATTCAGCGTCACGCTTAGCTAAGTATTCATTTACAGTAACAACGTGAACGCCCTTACCTGTAAGTGCATTTAAGTATGCTGGAAGAGTTGCCACCAGGGTTTTGCCTTCACCTGTTGCCATTTCTGCAATTCTGCCCTGATGCAAAGCGATTCCACCCATAATCTGAACAGGGAAATGCCTCATATTCAAAACTCTTGATGCAGCTTCTCTCACAACGGCATATGCGTCTGGTAAAATATCATTAAGAGTTTCGCCGTCAGCAAGACGCTTTTTTAATATCTCTGTCATATCTTTTAATTCTTGGTCAGACTTTGACTTATAATATTCTTCTTTCTCTAAAACTTTATCTGTTATCTTCTTTAATTTTTTTAAGCTTGATTTATTTTGTGATGTAAAAATGCCCATATAATTCTCCATTTAAAGATTTTTAACTAAATATATAATAAAAATAAAAAAAAAGCAAACAAAATTTTGTCTGCTTTTAATATTTAACAAATAAAACTCATACCAATACTTTCCGTTATACTAAATGATGATGTTGTACTTGCTAACCTATATGAAACAAGGATTGTTTCCGTTTGTTCAGGTTCTATTACTATTGTAACTGAAAATGTGTTCGCATCTAGTTCCAAACCATCTTGAGCAACCATTGAACTCTTTACTTCAATAGGTTGAAAGTCCTTATAACTGACTTTGGTTATAAATTTTTGTTTTTGCATTCCATCGTATGCAAGTCCATTTATCTTTAAGGTTATTGCCTTAGTTCCCGTATTTTTTATAGTATAAGTTGATAGGTATTCCGTTTCTGTGTCTTGAAAAACTATATCAGGTGGAGTTTGTACCGTTTGATAAGAATTTTCCCCCGTTGAAATAGCATCATCTTTATTTGGCTCTCCCGTTTCCTTTTCTGTTTTAAACTCTATCACCTTATCAGACCAATTATATGTTATGTTTGTTTCAAACATTGCCCCATTTACAACTTCAAAACTAATATTGTTTTTTATATCACTACCCTTTGAGACTATCACATAAACACCGAAACCTGTGACTATTAGCAGGATTGTTAGCACTATTATTGTTTTTACAATTTTTTTTGTAATCATAAACTTTCCTTTTAAAAGTATTTTACTAAAAAAAAATTTTTATTACAAGCAAATTTAATACTTATTTTTCACATTGTTAAAATCCTCTATTTCATCTTTAAACATTTCAATCATTTTGTCTATACATTTATCAATATTAAATTGTTTTGCAAATTCCACATATTTTTTTGAAAATTTGTCTTTAATTTGGGGATTTTCTAGCCAATAATCAATTTTTTTTGATAAATCTTGACTATCACTATTTATGAATAAATTATTATACGAAAGTGCAAATTGACTCGTGGCAGATTTTTTACTGTTAGAAATTACAGGGACCAAACCACAAGCAATAGCTTCTAAGCAAGAAATAGATTCAACTTCAATTTCACTAGGGTGTACATAAAGGTCGGAATAATTTATAATGTCAAGCAGTTCATCAGAATTATAAAAACCAAATGTTGCATTTATTTTATTTTTTTTTACATATTTAATCAACTTATCTTTTTCTGGTCCTTTTCCTGCAAGGATTAAGTGAATTTTATCTCTGTATTTTGAATATTTAACGGCATCTAAAAGTGTTTTATGCTTTTTACCTTTTGAATATCTTGCTATATACAAAACAACGAATTTGTCTTTTAAATTTTCTGGTTTATCAACAAATTTTTTTTTGAAAAAATCAGAAACTCCGTTTGATATCACATAATTTAACTTTTTGTAATGATGTTTTTTTAATTGATTTGCAATAAATAATGTTGGACAATGTATTCTATTCGCTTTTGAATATAGCTTTTTATAAAATCTTTTATATAAGTATGAATTTAATGGTTCAAAATTTTGTAATCCAAGTTGTCCGGATATAACTTCAGGTGGACAATGAAAAGCTGTTGTAAATGGTTTTCCTAGTCTTAAACAAATTTTGGACGCAACCACACCTGTTTTAAAAGGAAGCACAATGTGTACAATGTCACTTTCTTTTATTACATCAATCATTTTACTTTCATTCGGTTTTGCAAGTTCTACCCCGTTTTTTACATTTATAAATTTATCAAAAATTCCAAAATTTCTTCTTTGTAAAGTAATGAAGTTATCATTTGAAGAATTAAATGTTGATATAACTTTTACATTATGCTTTCTTTTTTCTAGACCATCAATCAACCTTTTTATTGTTATTGTTGTTCCATTGTTTTGTTCTCCAAAAACATCAGAAACGATTGTCACATTCATTAAAAAATCCCTTTTATATTTTTTTGAATTATTTCCACAAATTTTAATTTTTAAAATATGCAACAATCTTTTTAAGATATTATTGTATTTGAATATTTTTTATGATAAAATATTGATATGAAAAAAGCACTTATTATTTATGACGCAAATTGTGATGAAAAAAATTTTGATTCTCAAACAAAACTATTGTTTGATGCTTCAAAAAAACTAGGGATTAATCTTACAACAAAATCAAATGTGGAAATTTATACAATTTTAAACAATAATAAAGTGAAAAGCTTTGACTCCTATTCCAACTACGATTTTGCACTCTTTCTTGATGATGATGTTTGGCTTGCAAAAAATTTGGAAATGTTAGGCTTGAAAGTTTTTAACAATTCAAGAGCTATAGACCTTTGTGAAAATTGCGCCAATATGTATCAACAATTAATTAAAAGTGGTGTAAACATTCCTAAAACGGTAATTTTGCCAACAATTTTAAATTATTCTTCCAACCTGCTTAGACCTTTTATAGACCAAGCTATAAACGATTTGGGTTTACCTATAATTATTAAACAATGGTTTGGAGATTTTGGTAAAGGTGTATTTTTAGCAAAAACAAGAGAACAAGCATACGAAATTGTAGATAGGTTTGAAGGTAAAGAACTTTTATTCCAAGAATTTATTTCAGAAGCAAGTGGTACAGATATAAGAATGTATGTTGTTAAAAATAAAGTTTTAGCATCTCTCAGAAGAACTGCTGGTAAAGAAGATTTTAGAAGTAACACAAATTTTGGTGGTGTGATGGAAAAACATATTCCAACATATATTGAACAAGAGCTCGCTGTTGACGCTTGCAAGGCAGTGGGTTGTGAATTTGGAGTTGTGGATATATTAAAAAGTATAAATGGTCCTGTTGTGTGCGAAGTTAACACAAGTGCCAATATTCAATGCTTTTCAGAAGTTACAAACATCAACATTGCAGAATTTATTTTAAGAGCTTGTAAAAAGTAAGTTTTTAATTGACAAAAATTTTTACTGTTGCCAGCATATTCTTATGAAAAAAGATAAAGCAATAACGGAAACTGCAACAATAAAATTTGAAACCATAGATGATGTTTATTCAAAGTATTCAACCGATAAACAAAAAGTGTTAGATACTAACGCAAGCACATTTATAAACGAAAGTTTTAAAGATATGCAGTCTAAAAGCAATAAGGTTCTTGAAATATACTTCGAAAAACCCTGCTCTGATAAAGAAAAAAGTGAATGTAAGTCTGTTATAAAAAAATACTATAAAAATGATTATAACGATTACAAAGAAGAAAACATAAAGCTTGCAATTGTCTCGTTTGTTTTGCTTTTTATAGGTCTTGCATTTATCATTTCTTTAGCATTTTTAAATTCCATATCTACTCCTTACACCATTACAATAATTTTAGAAATTATTGCTTGGGTATTTATTTGGGAATTTGTAGATGTGTTTGTTTTTGCCAGATTTACCAACCATATAAAGATGAACAAAATTAAACAAATAATTGATTGTGAAATTGTTTTCAAATAGGAAATCAATTAAGTTCTTATAAGATATTTTTTGTTTGCCATAATTAATCATATTATGATATAATTTTTTATCAAAAATATTAAAGGAGAAATTATGGGGATTTTAAAAAATATTGAATGGACAGACTCGTCAAGCGATTTGATAATTTGGAAATATCCAATTAATAAAGACCAAGTCAATAAGGGTTCTGCCCTGACTGTCAGAGAAAGTCAAGTTGCTATTTTTGTAGATAAAGGCAGACTTGCCGATGTCTTTTTGCCAGGATACTATAAGTTAGATACACAAAATATGCCCGTTTTAACAAAATTATTATCTTGGAAATATGGATTCGAAACACCATTTAAATCTGATATCTATTTTGTCAACACAAAACAGTTTACTAATCAGAAATGGGGAACTTCAAATCCAATTTTGGTTAGAGATAAGGATTACGGTGCTGTAAGAATAAGAGGTTTTGGAAGTTTTGCTTTTAAAGTTGATGATGCCTATGTGTTTATGCAAAATTTAAGTGGAACAAACACAAATTTCAACACAAGTGACATTGTGGACTATTTACGAAGTATGGTTGTAAGTGGAATTTCCGATGTTATTGGAGAAAGTAAAATTCCTGTTTTAGATATGGCTGCTAATCTTCAAGAACTTTCTAGTGTTGTTGAAAGCAAAATGGTTCAAGATTTTAAAAGCATTGGACTTCAACTTACAAATTTTGTTTTTGAAAGCTTTTCTTTACCAGAAGAAATTGAAAAAGCACTTGATAAAAACACTTCTTTGGGTATTTTTAGAAACAATATGGATGTTTATACACAAATAGAAACCTTGGAAGCAATGAAAGAAGCAGCAAAAAATCCAGGATCTGCTGGTGGAGCTATGGGCGCAGGTATGGGGCTTGGTATGGGAATGGGCATTGGCAATATGTTTGCAAATAATATAAAAAATGTAAATGCAAATACAGGTAAACAGCAACCATCAAAAACTTGTCCTAATTGTAATACAGTTTTGCACGGAAATCCAAAATTTTGTCCAGAATGTGGAAAAAGTATAAAAAATATTTGCCCAAATTGTGGTACAGAAGTTAAAGCATCTGCTAAATTTTGTCCAGAATGTGGGAGAAAATTAAATGAATGAACAAAAAGTAAAAAATAAGCTTTATACTGATGAAAAGCTTGATACTTCTGTTTTTAAATGTCCTAATTGCGCTGGTGAAAGCAAATTTTCAATAAAAGACCAAAAAATGAAATGTCTATACTGTGGGAGTTTGTTTGATATTGACAATGATGAATTTGTTGAAGAAAGAGATTTAAACGAACTGCTAACAAATGGAGAAGTTTGGACAGAAGCAGAAGTTTATCAATGCAAAAGTTGTGGAGCAAAAGAAATTTTAGATAATCAAGAAATGTCTGCATTTTGTCCTTTTTGTGGAACCAATAACGTAATTAAACTTGAAGAACTCCCTGGACTTAAACCACAAGGTGTTGCACCTTTTAAAATAACTAAGCGACGATCAAGCGAAATTGCTGTCGAGTGGGCAAAAAAGAAAAAATATGCTCCAAAAGACTTCAAGAAAAGCGTTAAAGCTGAAAATATCAATGGAATTTATAATCCAATTTTCACATTTGATGCCGATACTCAAAGTTCGTATTATGGCCAACTTGGTAAAAATTATAAAACTTATAGGATTGTCAATGGAAGGCAAATTTCTGAAGTAAAAACGAAATATTTCAACATAAGTGGAAATCAAAATTTAAAATTTGATGATTTGCTAATTCAAGCTTCAGACATTGTACCAAAAGAGGACATAAGAAAAATCGAACCTTTTCCAACAAATAACGCTCCAGAATATAAATCTGAGTACTTAAGAGGATATTCTGCTAGTACATACAGTAAGAGTGGGCAGACATGTTGGAATGAATGTAAGCTTGAAATTAAAAGTCGCATTGAAAAATCAATTTTAAAAAAATATATGTACGATGTTAAAGTTTTTCTGAATGTTAAAACAACATTTTTGAACGAAAAATATAAATTCGTACTAGTTCCAATATGGGTCGGACATTATAAGTACAAAAACAAATTATACAATTTTTATATAAATGGTGACAATGGTAATATTTCGGGCAAAACACCTATTTCTGCTTTAAAAGTCTTCTTTACGGTTCTTGGAATTTTAGCATTGATTGCTGGTATGTTTGCATTGTTTCTTTTAACTTAATATAAAAATAAATTTTAATAAATCAAATTATTATAAAAAGGGGGATTATATGGGAAGAAATATTGTTTATAAATTAATTGGAGCTTGCTTAGTCCTTGTTGCTGCAGTTTTATGGATTTTATCTATAACAGTTCCAGATATATTTGGATTTTTTAATTTGGCATGGGCAGGAGTGATTATTTGTGGTGGTTTAGGATTAATCTTTTTAATTCAAGGTTGTATACAAAAAAACATCTCAACACTAAAAAAATTAAAAATTTGGTTTGGAGTAGCTTTAATTGTGTTTGCTCTTCTTTGTCTTGTTTCTGCAATCGCTATTCCTTCAAACTTGGTTCTTCCAATTATTTCAATTGTTGTTGCTTTAGGGCTTGTTATAACAATTCTATCAACAGGTGGCGTTAAATGGGACGAAGGTGACAATCATAAAATTGGATATAAAGGATATCATCAGAGAAAAGCAGATGAAGAACAAAATCAAAATAATTCAGATAAATAATTAAAAATAACACTAATTAAAAAAAGAACTTATTTTCAAGTTCTTTTTTATTTGCTATGATTGAAATCTTTTATTTTATAATTTACTACTCTTCAATGTATGATGCAATCTTCCTTAAAATATGCTTTGCAATGTTTTCTAACTGACTATTCTCTGAATAATCTGCTGGAGCGTAATTTTTAACTCTTCTATCTAAATATAACTTCCTTGCTTGGTCGTGTGACGATTTATTGTTTTTGTAAACACAAATAGAGTTCCCATTATACATTGTTAAAATTTTCATACAAGGAACATCTGTCATTCCGTCACCAAAATAAACCATTCTTTCATAAGGTATCACTTTGGATTTATCTTTTATTCTTTCATTCACATCGCCAAAATCAGATAAATTTTCCGTGAACCCCTTCCTAATTCTGTACATAAATTGCGTTTTATTTGTATAGTTGACAGAATGTGATGGCCATATTGCATTTCCATTTTCGTCGTATACATAGCAAGAACCGAATATCTTTTTTAAATATGGAGCAATTTCTGTTGCTTCCATAATTTCCCTAAGTCCACTTGATATCACATAGTGGTCTATCTCTATATTCAATGTTTTTGCATATGCATTAATTCTTTCAAACCAAGTTGTCACTCCATTAAAAAATTTTACAGACTTCCCATAACTATTAAAAAAATCTTTACTTACTTTCACTCCCCTATTTTCTAACTCTCTTTTGAAACAAAACAATGTTGCCAAAATTGGATCCATATTGTTTTTTGCTCCAAATTTATTTACATAATCCCACCACTGCTGTGATGTTTCAAAACCTAATATGTTTTTTGTTATTTCTTTCTCTGATGTTCCATCTATCAATGTATCATCAAAATCGTACATAAATGCAACCTTTACCATAGTGTCTCCTTTTCTATATTCTATCATCTTTATCTAAATTTGAAAATACCTTTTTTATTTTTAATGGAAAAATATTATATTATTATTTTTTTAAAAATAGAATAAAAAATGCTTGAAAGTAATTTTGCTTTGCAAAATTAATCGCAAATTGCGATGTTTTGAGCATTGCTCAAAACCTTTCAAGCACACCAATCAAGCAGACTTAAAAATTTTAGCAACTAAAACCGTCATATCATCATTTGCAGAACCACCATTATTTTGAATAGCCTTATCAACTAACATTTCTGCAAGCATTTGAGGATTGTTTGCCTTCAAATTGTTTATAAAGTCCATAAGTTTTTCATTACTTTCAAAACTATCTGTAATGCCATCTGTACAAAGGAAAACGAAATCTCCCGTTTGTAAAACAGTCTTGTTTATAGCAGGAGGTGCATCTTGAACAATTCCAAGTGGAAGAGCCCCACTTTCTATTGTACTAATTTCACTTTCGTGTTTAATAAAACTGTTGGGTGCTCCCATTTTTATAAAATCTGCAATTCCCTTTTTCAAGTCTACTACACAAACATCTAAGGCAGAAAAAATTTCTTCTCTGTTTAAACTTAAAAGTTTGTTAACACTAGACAAAATTATGTCGTTATCAAAACCTGCTTTATAAAAATTTTCAATAAGTCCAATAGCTAAACTACTTGCCTTTTCTGCCTTTTCACCACTCCCCATACCATCACAAAGGGCGAACATAAATTTATCATTTTCAATTCTTATAAGAGAAAAACAATCGCCGTTTATTACCGACCCTTCCTTTGTACAATTTGCAGAACCAAAAATCACATCATATTTTGGAGCTGTTTTTAATGTCAAGACTCTATACCCCGATTTTGATGATGGGTCATTTCTGGAAACGACCATTTTGTTCCCACATATTTTACTCACAATGCTGGGTATCTTTATTTTTTCTGCATCTTCATTTCTTACAACCAAAGTTGCATTTGTTACATCAGTATTTTGTTCATAAATAACAGCATCAGAGCACACTATATTGTTAAATGTGAGTTCATCTATTATGCTATTTTCCCTGCCAATATCAAAAGTCACATTTTTATTCACTTCATCAGCTAAACTTTTCATAATTTTTGAAACACCAGAAAGTTGTTCTGCAATTAAAACTCTACTAGCATCTAAATTGTTCATAAAACTTGCATATTGTTTATATTGAGATGTTAAATTATTTATTATTGCAACAAGATTGCTCACCCTAGAACACCTTGATGTTAAATGAGCTGGAATATCTAATAGTGTTGTTTTTCCCCTTTCCAAAGCACAATTTACAAGTTCAGAAAATATTTTGTTTGTTTCATTTTCGCAAACTCTATGACAATAATTTCTTTCTTTACAATCTTCACAAACTTTGCTTCTTATTTCTTGCATTAAAATTTCTTTAACTTCATCTTTGCTCATTCCACCCTTTATCATTGACCGAAAAACATAATCCATTTCTCCGAAAACTTCAGACAAATCATAAAGTCGTTTTGTAAGTCCTTCTCTATTTCTATTCACAATGTTTCTCATTGCCACACTTGAAGAATTTGAAGACGATATTCCACTTAAGTTTTCCAATAATTTGTTTGGTATACATATAAATGCAATAGAAGAGATTAAACACGGTAAAGCATTAATGTAAGAATATGAATAATAAACCCCTATAAAATACCCTAAACACAAATCCAAACTTATAATAGCAACACAAGGTATAAACTTATACTTGCTTTTAAACGCAACAGCTGACAATCCAAACAGAGCAAATGGAGCAATAAACTCAGGATTATTCATATATAACAAGCTTCCCAACCCCACTGTAATACAAGATATCAATGTTGCAGATATATTAAATGTATATGTTGACAAAAGCACAACAAAAACGGCAAATACCTTAACTATTTCAAATCCCCAAAAATTAAAAGCAGTAAGTCCACAGGATATTGCACATAACAATACAAAACAAGATATAATTTCTATGCTTGAAAGTTTGTAATTAAATCCCCTAACCAATATTGCGCTAAAAATTTGATTGCAACACTGCATAAATAAAATTGATGATACAACCGTTATAAATGGAATAATTATGGAAGAATTAAAGTAAACTTCACTAAAAACATAGCCTATTTGAGATATTAAAGCATATACAAAATATAAAGAGAGCTTTATAGGTTTTTTCAATTTCGTATGAATTCCACTCACCAAAAGTATTACACCAACTAAACATAAAGAAGATATTAGTGTTGTAAGTGTTGGAGATTGAAGCAAACTTGCACCAACATATAAAGGGGCAAGAATATAACTTTTTTGTCCACACCAAACCAAACTTAAAAATAGCCCTATTGCAAAAGGAAAAACAACTAAATTAATCCCTGCTCCAGCAAGTATGTAAAATAAAACAAAAAAACTAAAATACTTAAAAACGGAAAATAATTTATTCATAAAAAAATTTTAAACAATTAAAACATTAATTGCTAACACAATTTTGTCGAATAAGGTGTTTTATTATATATTTTTAAAACGCTAAAAGACAAATGGTGATAATTTTAAAAGAAAGCATATTGACAAAACTAGCCTTTGGGACTATAATAAATTAACAAAATTTATAGGAGATAATATGAAAAGGTTTTTGATTTATGTAATTGTCCTAATAGGTGTATTGTTTATTGGCTTTACAACATACTATTTTGTACAAAACAAAGAAAGTATATATTTGAAATATGGTATGGATTCAATGCTACAATACAATGTAGGAGAAACATTTGAATTAAAAGATGTTTTAGTTCATACAGATGCAGATAAAGGAACAACAGTTGAAGTAAGTAGCGATAATTCTGAAATATTGTCATATATTCCAGAAACTTCAACTTTTCAAGCTATGAAAGGTGGTTTGGCAAAAGTTGTAATTACAACAAACAATCCAAACTTTGACCGTTTTACATTTTCTGTTCACGTTGGAGATGGAACACCTAACAATCCATACTTTATAAAAACTGCTACAGAGTTGGCAAGCATAGGAACAGGAAGTTGGGGTCTTTCAAACAGCTATCAAGTTGTTAATAGTATAGACTTAAAAACTCCTGAAACATCTGAATGGAAACCAATAGGTTCAGCATCTTTTACAGGAACATTTGATGGTGGAAACAAAGAAATATATAACCTCAACATAACACAATCAACAACAAATGCAGGACTTTTTTCAATGATTGGAGAAGCAGGTAGAGTTGAAAACATAAAATTTGTTAATGTAAACATAGTTGGGTCATTCACAAATGCAGGTACCGTTGCAGGAATTAACAATGGAAATGTTGGGTTAATTTATGTTCAAAACGCAACAATTTCAAACACAAACAACTCTGGTAGTACAGGTGGATTGATAGGAACAGCACAATACACAAATTCAAGGCCAGAAATGTATATGAGTGTTGTTGAAAACCTAAATTTGAATGCAACAAATTATGCTGGTGGTATTGCTGGTAGAACTATTGGAGCAATAACGACAGATTGTAAAACAATTATAAACAACATAACAACTGACAGCACTTCAAAGTTTGGTGGAATTGTTGGGAGCAACGAACCATACAACAACAATTCAAAATATCGTCACTCTATGTTGAAAAATTGTTTCTCAGTTGTTTCACAGGACTCATTGACATCTAATGTTGGAGCAATTTTAGGGCAAAATGTTGACAATTCAAATGAATATGATTTAACAAACATTTATGAGAACAATTTTTACAACGCATACACCATCACAGGTTTTGCTGGTCAAGAAGATGTTGAAGGCGTTGTTGCAAAAAGAACAATAGAAGAACTTTACAAACAATCTTCTTACACAAATTGGAACTTTAATAATGTATGGACAATAGAAGAAGGTTCAAGCTATGCTACAATTGATTTTGCAAACACATATCTTGGTACATCAATATATGATCCAGGAAATGTGATAACAAATAAGGAAGAATTGACAACTGCTTTAAATATGCTCATTGCAAATCCTTCAAGCGACGCAACAATAGAAGTAAATTTGTCAGAAGATTTAGTATATACAATGCAAGACCTTAATCCTTCATTGACAACTTGGGAACCAATAGGTTCAGAAGAACAACCATATAAAGGCAAATTTATAGTAACAGGAAAATCATTAACCTTTAAAGATTTTATTATTCAAAACAAAAAATATGCAGGTTTCTTTGGTTACTCTGATGGCGACGCTGAAATTAAAGGTGTCAACTTTGAAAACTTCCATATTTACAACTCATCAGATTTTGCTAGCGACTACACAGGAACAATTTTAGCTTATGGAGCAACGGCTAGAATTTCTGATTGCACAGTAACAGGTTTGGATATTACAACAGCTAACACAATAGGTGGAGCAGTTGGATACATTAGTAATGGATATATCAATAATGTTATAATTCAAGATTCTTCAACAGAAAACTATACTAATAAAATAAATTACACAAAACCTATAACAGGAATAGTTGGTGGTATTGTTGGAATTTCTGAAAGAGCAACAATTGAAGATGCAAAGACATTAATAACAGCATCAACAATACAAATGTACTTAAACACAACGGCAAACTTAACAGTTGGTGGCATTATTGCAATAAATAACAGCAATGTTTCAAATCTCTATAACGAAGCTATTGTAATAACAGAAGAGTTGTCAGGAAATTTAACAGCTGGTGGTGTTGCTGGAATAAATAGGGGTAAAATTGAAAACTCTTGTTTAAATGTTCAACTAGCTTTAAAAGATATGAACAGCAATTCTTACGCAGGTGGTATTGTTGGAGCTAACGAACAAAATGCAGAAGTAAAAACAAGCTATATTGAAAATATATCAATTAAGGGTACTTATATTGGAGGTATTGCTGGAACTAATGCTGGTACAATTACAGAATGCTATTCAGTAGGAGAAATTGCTGGTAAATTCATTGGTGGATTGGTTTCAATTTCAAACGGAAATGTTAACAACTGCTACACAACAGCAACTTTATCAGGTCAGTATGAAGACGGCGTTGTTGCTGGCCTTGCTTACAAAATAGATTCTGGAATATTTGAATATTGTTTCAGTTCTGCAACAATAAGTGGTAAAGGTGATTTGTTCGCTGAAACATCTTCCCCATTCAGATTGACATTCTTATCCAAATTTGCAGGCAGAGTTTTAAATGTGAATTATGGTGAAGTAAAAAATTGCTTAATAATAAATTATGGTGACACAAAAAGGCAAGCAACTTCAGACACAGTTTTAGGAGATATTTTAAACTTTATTCCAACATTATTCACAGG
>CALVNP010000011.1 GCA_944349805.1 uncultured Clostridia bacterium | reverse complement strand
TAGTAATTACCTTCGTCTTTTGAAAGTTCAACACCATTTCTTTCTACAACAACAGTTGCACCACCAATTACAGTTCCGTCCTTATCTTCAACTGTAACATTTGGAACATTGATTCTTATTGTTTCCCCAGCATCAGGTCTACCAATTTCTGAAGGAATAATTCTATCAGAATTTGTAGGATAAACAATTTGAATTCCATCATTTGAATTTGTTACATTAACATACAAAGTTTTAGAATAACTAGCAACTGTATAAATAATGCTGTAAGCACCAGAAATTGTTGGAGTAAAAGTACCTGTGTTAACATTAACAGCTATACCATAAGGATCCTTAACAGTCACAGCAACTTCACCAGCAGAGTTCTGTTCAGCATCAACAATAGGGTAAGGTTCTCCAACAACACCTGTATCCTTAAAGTTTTCAACAATAATTTCGTTTCCCTCAGTATAACCTGCAGGTTCAGCTGCGAAAGCATACATAGCAGGAATTAATGGCAAACCAAAGCCTAAACACATAAGTAATGCTACAGCAAATGCGATTTTCTTAATACTTTTCATTTCTTGCTCCTAATATAAGTTTTAAATTTTTGATTTATCATATTTGTTTAAGTGTTCTGGCAAAAATCAAAAATGATATAATCTAGATTGGTTAGCAATTTAAGAAAATAAATTGTTTACCAAGTCCATTACAATCTGAACTCCCCTAGTTTATAACATCAAACATCTTTTGTCAACGAAAACAAATAAATTTTTCCATTTTTCTTCATCTTTCGCAAAGCAAAGAATAATTTAAAAGAAAAAATGCCCAACTGATTGCTTTGAATATATTTTAAATATGTTAAAAAAAAGTATGCTGGAGAAAATAAAGAAGTTTTGTCTAAATTTGTAACAAAAAAATAAAAGCAACATAGTATGATAATGTAAGCCAAAGATAAAGCTTAAAAGTACAAAAGATAAAAAAATACATATTAATTTGGTTTAAACTATAAGAGGAGGTAAATATGAACTTTTTCAATGGTTTTGGTAGTGGCTTTGGTGGAAATGGAAGCGATTGTTGCTCATTAATAATCTTGCTTTTACTCCTTTCAAGCTGTGGTTGTGGAAATAACAACTTTGATTGTGGCAACTTAATTTGGTTAATCCTATTATTATCTTGCTGTGGTTGTGGCTGTGGCGATAACAAAAGATGTTAAAATAAAAAATATCGTACTTTAAAGTACGATATTTTTTTCCAAACAACAAAAAATCAGTTTTAAAACTGATTTTTTAATATTTAAATCAAATTTTTAATCATTTCTTTTAATTTTTCTATATTTTGACCTGTTTTTGCAGAAATTATGATTTCATTTTCACCCAAAGTTATAACTTCGTGCAATTTATCAGATTTGTTATAAGCAACAATTGTAGGAATTTCCCCTGCACCAATTTCTTCAAGAGTTTTATTTACCGTTTCTATTTGCCTTTTGTAATCTGGATTAGACAAATCAACTATATGAAGAATCAAATCTGCATCTAAGGTTTCTTCCAAAGTTGAAGCAAATGCGTCAACAAGCATATGTGGAAGCTTATTTATAAAACCTACTGTATCGGTAAGTATGATTTGCTTATCATCTCCAAGCCAAACATTTCTGCTTGTAGTTTCAAGTGTCGCAAAAAGCTTGTCATCAGCATAAATTCCAGCTTTGGAAATCGTGTTTAAAAGTGTACTCTTACCAGAGTTAGTATATCCCACAATTGCAACTTTTTTCTTGCCACTTAAATTTCTTTTTTGCCTTTTTAATTGCCTTTGCCCTTTTATCTTTTCAATTTCTTTTTCAAGCTTTTGAATTTTAAGTTTTATTGCCCTTCTGTCCATTTCAAGCTTGCTTTCACCAGGTCCTCTCATTCCAACACCAGCAGAACCAAACCTGCCACTTGTTCCCTGAATTGCATTGAGCCTTGGAAGTGAATACTTTAACTGAGCAAGCTCAACTTGAAGCATTCCTTCGTTAGATGTCGCCCTTTGAGCAAAAATATCTAAAATTAATGCCATTCTGTCAATGACCTTAACCCCTAAAATCTCAGAAATATTATTTGCTTGTGAGCCTGAAATTTCATAATCAACAATCACAACATTTGCATCACAAGTTGAAATTTCTGATTTAATTTCTTCAAGCTTGCCCGTACCTAAAAGAGTTGCAGGATTGATTTCCCTTACATATTGTCCATCTTGCCCAACCACTTCAAGACCAGCTGTTTCTGAAAGTCTTTCAAGTTCCTTTAAATCGTTTTCATAAGAAATATTATTTTTGAAAGTAACCCCAATTAAAAATGCTTTTTCCTTTTTTTCATCAATTTTATTTTTCATAATATTATTTTATTTTTTTTAATTAAATTTGTCAAACAGTTTTATTCTTAACAAGCACTTCACCAGAATTTACATCAAAAACAATTGTAAATTTTTCAAATCTAGTATTTACAAGTATAAATGCCCAAAAGTATTCTCCAGATATAAAATTATCGTCAGTTATAGGTTTTAAATAACATTCACCATTAAAAACAGCTTTTATATAAACAGATTTTAATTCTTCATTTAATTCTTTTATTCCAATGTCAAGAGCATCTTGCCAAGAAATACCCCAGGTTGATGAAATGTTTAAAAGTGTAACAGCAGACTTATCATCAATTTGAATAATTATATTATCATCATCAGTTACACACTTTTCAATGTCCACCATATAACTTTCATTAAATGGATTTTTTTCAAGAACCCCCTCATATTTTTGGTCATTTATTGTTGCAATAAAAGGAACTTTTAATGCCCCTACAAACTCTTTGAAATATACAGTAAAAATACCAAAATCACACTTCTTTTCAGACACTCCATCATAATAATAAGGATTTTCTCTTTGCCCAGACATAAAACTAACTTTAAACTTTTCATTTTCTGCTTCAAAAACATTTTTCCTAATTTCTGACATATTTGCTTTAACAGCAGAATTTAGTGAAAAACTACAACCAGACTGAATAGGTATAATTAATAAACAAAAACTTATCAAAACAATAAACTTTTTCATAATATATTTCTATGAGCTTGTCTGGTTAAATATTTGCAAAATATTAAAAATTGTTGTATTATCAAATTAGGAGATATTATGAAAAGTGAAATGCTAAAAGCATTAAATGAACATTATGCAATAGGAGCTTTTAATTTTGTCAATTTGGAAATGCTAAAAGCAATTATAGATGCAAGT
>CALVNP010000010.1 GCA_944349805.1 uncultured Clostridia bacterium | reverse complement strand
CCAAACATTGCGATAACTAGTGAGCGTATTGCATCATAAAGAAAATTACTTTGTTTGCAACCTGCTATTCTGCTGTTTTTTTAAGAATTTGTAAGAATTTTTTGTAAAATTCTTGATTGATTTTTTTTGGTATATCAATTTTATTTATTCCCAATCCCTCAATGAAATCTAATACTTTTTGCAAACTCTCCTTAGTGGGTTTTTCGTGAACTCTGTAAATAAAAGGAACACCCATTTCTTCAAAATGCCTTGCAACAGTTTCATTGCAAATCACCATAAATCTTTCAATTAAATTATGAGCTTCATTTTGAACTCTAGGAAAAACATCAACAACTTCACCTTGCTCATTTAAGCTAAACTGAGACTCTGCCATTTCAAAATCTAACGAACCACGCTTTTCTCTGTCTTTTTTTATTATGTTTGAAAGCTCTTGCATTAGATAAATATGTTCCTTTAAGTGTGCATATCTTTCACACATTTCTTTATTTCCATTCATAATAGCAAAAACTTCGTCATAAGTGAACCTTTGCACACTTTTAATAACACTTTCTGTAATTTTATGCCTTACAACCCTTCCATTTTTATCAATTTCCATAAAAACTGACATAGCAAGCCTTTCTACATTAGGACTTAGTGAACAAATTCCGTTTGATAATTTTTTAGGTAGCATTGGAATTACATTGTCTGGGAGATAAACACTTGTTCCTCGTAAAAAAGCATCACTATCTAAAGGGGTGTCCATTTTCACATAATTTCCCACATCAGCAATATGAACTCCAAGTTCATAGTGTCCATTTTCTAATTTCTTTATAGAAACAGCATCATCTAAATCTCTCGCATCTGCGCCATCAATTGTAAATATAATCTCTTTTGTAAGGTCAAGTCTTCCTTGTTTTTCCCTTTCACTTACACTTTCCCCAATTTCCTCACATTGTTTTATAGCTTCTTCACTAAAAGAAGTTGGAATATTGTGATCTTTAATCAATGCTTGTTCTAAAATCGCCTTATCATCAGCTTTTCCTAAAATTTCTTCAACTCTACCTTGTAAAGCACTTCTGTTAGATGGCTGATATGTTATTTCAACCACAACTAAATCATTCTTTTCAGCACCGTTCAATTCGCTTTTTTTTATATAAATTGGTTTTGTAAATCTATCAGCTTCAACAAAAGTTCCAATTTCATCTTCTTTTACTACACCAACAACATGTCTGTTTGCCTTTTCAACTATCTTTACAACTTCAGCTTCGTTATTTCCACCAATTTGTTTAATTAAAACAATATCGCCAGAAATAGCACCACCCGTTTTATCAGAAGGTATAAAAAAATCTCGGGCAACACCCTTTACCCTAACAAAAAGATAATCTCTGCTTTTATTTGCCACCTCACCCTTTTTAAGCTTCAACATTTCAATTGGTACAACTTTATTATTTTTTGATAAAAGAACTTCTCCCTGTTGTATCAATCTTTTTATTGATTTTTCAACAACATCTTTATCTAAATCAAGTTGTTTGCTTATAAGAGAATATAATCCCTGCAAATTTTTATATCTTAAATTTTTATCTTTTAATATTTCTAAAATTCTTTTTTGAGTTGTCATATAAATTCCTTTTAAAAAAATAAAACGACTTTAAGCCGTTTTATACTGGATTATTTATGATTAGTGTAATAAAATACAAAAGAGCACAAACAGCAATTATTGAAGCAAATATAATAGTTGCCTTTTTTAATTTTCCATCTCTTGTTTCACCTTTGTTTTGAGAATAATAACTCTCGTGAACACCACCAGATAATGCCTGAGAATTGTTATCATTAGAGTTTGACTGTAAAAGCGTTGTTATAATAAGTCCAACAGCACAAACTGCAATTAAAGCAATTAAACAAGGTCTAACAATAGATAATGTTGTAATAACCCAATCAGGAAGTAAATCCCCTTCTGCAAATAATAATGTTTTTAACATTTAAGTCTCCTTTTAGCAACACGCAATAAATATAGCAAAAGAAAAGAAAAGAATCATCAATATTATAGGAACAATTTTTATACTAAATTTTTTAGCATTATAATGCAGTTTTATCACAATTCTTAAACAGCTTAATCCTATCATAAACAATGTTATTACGAGAATTACCTTTTGAAATGTCGCCATATCGTGAAAAAATGCCACCACATCTCTATAAAAATATTGCATTATATTCTCCTATTCTTCATTTATAGCCCTGTTATAATAACATTAAAGCTAAATATTTGTCAATGTTTTTAAACAAATTTAGTTTAAATATCCTTTAATAATCAAATCTTCAGATTCTTCTTTTGTTAACCCTAACGACATAAGTTTAACAATCTGTTCTCCTGCAATTTTCCCAATTGCTGCCTCGTGAATCAAAGTTGCATCTTTACATTGGACATCAATCTTTGGAATTGAAATCATTTTTGCATTATCCAAAATTATTCCATCACATTCAATATGTCCAAAACACAAGCTTTTACCAATAACATTTGAATTAAAAATTTGATTTGAATTTTGCTTTGCCACGCCTCTACTTGCAACTTGAACATTGGAACTTTTTCCATCCAAACTCACATTAAAAGTTGTTTCTGCAAAGTCATTATTTGTTGTTAAAATTTTTTCTTTTACCACCAAACTAGAATTTTCTTTTAAAACTGCATCAGTGTATCTTTTGGAATATGTAACACCACCAAGTTGTATTGTTTCCATTTCAAAATAACTTCCACTTTCCATTACAATTTTTGTTGTGGGATTTAAAATTTTTCCACCTTTACCTTCACCCAAATGCTTTTCTATATATTTCACCCTACAATTTTTTGCCAAATGAAAAGTATGTATTCCATCGTGCCTACTTTCATTTCCATCTGGGTTATGTATACCACACCCGGCCACAATTAAAATGTCAGAGTCTTCTCCAATATAAAAATCATTATAAACTAAATCATTTAATCCCCCAACGGTGATTATCACAGGTATGTGTACACTCTTATTTTTTGTAACACTTTTAACTTCAATATCAATTCCATTTTGTTCTTTTTTTGAACTTATTTCAATTTCCTTAGTTGAATTTTTAGAAATACACTCTCCATTTTTCCTTATACTAAAACTGCCCTGTGGAACAGAATGAAGATTTGTCAAGTCTTGCAAAAGTTTGCTATCAATATTATCCATATTATCCCCCCAACCTTTTACAAACAGGTTCACTTTTTAAAGTTGGATAAATTATGTCTTTTTTATCCATTTTATAACCATCTTCATCTAAAAGAAGAATGTAATCAGCCTGCTCTAAAATTTTATCTTGATGACTTACAATTAATACAGTTTTGCCTTTTAGCCCTTTAAATATGTCAATCAATGCCCCAAAACTCCAAAGGTCAATTCCTGCCTCTGGTTCATCAAACAAAAAAACATTTCCCCCTTTTGCCAAACTCAAAGCAAGCTCAATTCTTTTTAATTCTCCACCTGACAATGTCCCATCTAGTTCCCTATTTATATAGTTTTTTGCACATAATCCAACCTTTGACAAATATTCACAAGCATCTGAAATCTTGTTTGATTTTTCACTTGCAATATCAAGCAAATTTTTAACAGTCAAGCCTTTAAATCTAACAGGTTGTTGAAATGCCGTTGTTATCCCCAAATTTGCTCTTTCAGTTATGCTTAATTTGGTTATGTCCTTACCATTATAAATTATCTTACCTTTTGTTGGAAAGTACAATCCCATTATCAACTTAATAAGTGTTGATTTTCCACTTCCATTCTGACCTGTAATTACTGTAATTTTATTTTCAGGAAAAGAAATAGTCATATTCTTTATGACTGTTTTTTCATCGTTTAAATTTTCATCTTTAATAAC
>CALVNP010000009.1 GCA_944349805.1 uncultured Clostridia bacterium | reverse complement strand
AATATCAAGCATTAGTTGAAGATTGGATAGAATTTTACAATACAAAGAGATTAAAAAATAGGAAGAAATCTAAAATTTCTTCCTAGTGGTTTTTTATTTTGAGTGACCCCTTCGGGGTTCACTTCAATTTTCAATAGTTTTTTTATTTTGTTTTTTCTTCCTTAGCAATAATCTTTTCTATTTTTGCAAGTGTTTTTTCATAGTTGGTATTATTTATCACATAGTTATAGTTATTTATATAACTCATTTCAAATTCCATTCTAGAAAGCCTTAAGTCTATATCAGGCTCGTGTCTATCTTTAAGTCTTTTTATTAATTCATCTTTAGGAACTGTCAGAAAAATGGAAATCACTTTTGCTTTATTTTTTAATGCTCTTTTTAAATTAATTTCGCCTAAAACTCCGACATCTTTTATGTAATGAAAATCCCCTTCAACAACTTTTTCCAAAGAAGAATTTAAGGTTCCATAAAAGTTTTTATGAATTTCCTCATATTCAAAAATTTCACCATTTTTTAGTTTTTTATCAAAATCTTCCCTACTAACAAAGATGTAACTATCATCTGTTTCACCTTCTCTTTTTTTCCTTGTAGTACAAGTTTTTATAAACTTTATTTTATTGTTTTTTTCAAGAAGTCCTTTTATGATTGTAGACTTACCTGCTCCTGAGCAACCTGATAAAATTATTAGCATATTTCTTCCTTTTTTTAATGTAGTTCAAGTATAATATTTATTATTATAAAAATCAAATAAAACACAAAATAATTTAAAATTGTTTTATCAATTATTTGCTATTATCATCAAAAAATATATTTTGATTTGGAATTTCCTTACATCTTACAAGTTCTCTTTTACAAAGTCTGAAAAAATCTGGTGCTATTTTTTTTATATCTCCATTGTATGTAAATGCTGCCATATTTGAATGACCACCACCACCAAATTGTTTCGCTATAGTTGAAACATCAGCGCCATACTTACTTCTCATACTAATAAAGCATTGATTATCATTCCTTTTTATAAATATACAAGCAATGTTTACCCCTTTGGTGTTAATTCCCTGATTAATTATTCCTTCCTCTTCCCCTTGTTTTGCATTTGCTTCTAAAAAATCTTTTTTATCAAGAGTCATAATAACAAGTCCACCATTAAAATAAAATTTCATTGAATGTAGTGCTTTTTCCAAAAGAATGTTTTTTGAATTAGGATTGCTTTTAAAAAAATAGTTCAATACACAATCCATATCAACTTTTTTGTTATAAAAATCGTTTAAAACCTTAATTGTAGATTTTCTTTTTACACCTTGTGTAAATTCACTTGTGTCGGTAATCATTCCTGCATAGATAAGTTTGCAAATATTATTTGGTATTTCAAAATGCAAAGCTTTTAAAACAAGATACAAAACCTCTGTGGTGGAAGATGTCATATATACAATATTATTTCTTGCAAACATCTCGTTTGAAGAATGGTGATCTATCTGAGCAGTATCTTTTGCTAAATCAAAAATATTACTGTACTTTCCAAATCTTTCCTTTGTTGCAGAATCAAATCCTATTGCCAAATCATATCTCTCCACTGTTTGATAATTTAAATTATCTTCTTTTAAAATTGGCTTAAAAATATCTTTTAAGCTTTCACATTCTGCAAAAATATCTATAATTTTGTCAGGATAGTTCTTCTCTATTATTTTTTTTAATGCCACAAGTGAAGATAATGCATCTGTGTCTGGATTTTTGTGAGATATAAGTGCTATTTTTTTACTTTTTTCAATCTGTCCTTTAAAAACTAGAATAGACTTTACTTTCTCTTTGGACATAAACCTCCTTTAAGCAAAAGCTCTTAAGAATAACACATTTTATATATATATGTCAAATTGCTTTAGGCAATGAAAAAACCGTGGTATAACCACGGTTAAAAAAGATTTTTGCTTATGCTTCTTCTTTTTCTGCTTTTTGATAAGCTTCCAAAACAGCATCACGAATCATTTCACGTGTTTCTGTGTTGATTGGGTGAACAATATCTCTATATTCCCCGTCTGGACCTTTTCTGCTAGGCATTGAGATAAATGGTCCTTCACTTCCCTCAATCACTTTGATGTCGTGAACCACAAAACATTCATCAATTGTTATTGATGCAACTGCTTTAAGTTTTCCGTCATCTTTTTTTACTAGCCTAATTCTGATGTCTGAAATTTTCAAGTGTTTGTACCTTCCTTTTTAAGTATTTGCTTTTCAAGCTAAGTATATATTAATATTTTTCCAATTAAAAAGCAAACAAATTACGCAAATTTTTATCAAAATCCCATCAATTTACATAAATAATATCTATGAGATGCATACATTTTATAGGTATTGGTGGAATAAGTATGAGTGCAATTGCATTGCATTTAAAAAAACTTGGCTATACCATTCAAGGTTCTGATTTACATAAAACTGACATAACAAAAAATTTAGAATTAAATGATATTAAAATTTTTTACAAACATAATAAAAAAAACATATTAAATGCAGATACAGTTGTAATATCAAATGCAATAAATGAAGATAACCCTGAACTTATTCAAGCAAAAATTAATGGTATGGAAATTTACACTCGTTCCCAAATGCTTGCTAAAATTTCTTCTAAATACAAAAATGTTATTGCCATAAGTGGAGCGCACGGGAAAACCAGCACAACAGAAATGACAGCTGAAATTTTTATAAGCTCTAACAAAAGTCCCACTGTTTACATTGGGGGAATTTCAAATTATTTCAATTCAAATTTAAAAATAGGTAAAAATAAATATTTTATATGCGAAGCTTGTGAATATAAAAATGCATTTTTAGATTTAAAACCAAATCTTGCTGTTATATTAAATATTGAAGCAGAACACTTAGATTTTTTTAAAAATTTTAAAAATGTACAAAAAAGTTTTGAAAAATTTGAAAAAAACTGCAAAAATTGTTTAAAAGTTGACAAAAAAAATTATATTGTATACAAAGATAATTTTTTTCTTCAAGCAAAAAACATTTATCATTTAGGAAACGGAAAGTATGGATACGATGTTATCTTGAATAATAAATATATAGGCAAAATACTTTTAAATGCTATAGGAAAACATAATATTTTAAATTCCTTATCAGCAACAGCTATAGCTTTGCTTTTTAAAATTCCATTTAGTAAAATACAAAAATCCCTATATGAATATAAAGGAGTAAAGAGAAGATATGAGATAATTTCTCAAAATCCTTGTTTGATTATTTCGGATTATGCCCATCACCCTTCTGAAATAAAAAAAATTATTCTTTCCACTAAAAAATATATCAATGGGAAAATTGTAGTTGCCTTTCAACCACACACCTTTACAAGAACCATAACATTGTTTCAAAGTTTTATAGAAAGCTTAAATTTGGCAAATGAATTACACATAATAAAGACATATAGTGCACGAGAAAAATACATTGAAAAAGGAAGCGCAAAAAATTTGGCTATGCACATAAGTGGAGCTTATTACCATAACACAATAAAAAGTTGTTATAATACAATAAAAAAACGCCTTAAAAAAGGCGATTGTTTATTAATTTTAGGAGCAGGTAATATAGATCAATTAGCAGAGATGTTTCTCCTTCAAATATAAATCTATACACTGCTTTATTGTTTGCTTTGCCTTGTCACTGCTTGCAACTTCAAGTACTTTTACCACTTTGTTTTCTAACTGCTTATAGACAGTTAAAAAATGCTTTAGTTCATCTGTAATGTGTGTTGGCAATTCAGTTATATCTCTTATTTCATTATACTGTGGGTCTCCAAAAGGAATTGCTATTATCTTTTCATCTGTTTCATCCCTATCTATCATATACACAACACCAATTGGATAGCATCTAACCAAACTCATTTTTTCAATTGGTTGACTACACAGCACAAAGACATCAAGTGGGTCATTGTCTCCAGAAAGTGTTCTTGGAATAAAACCATAATTCATTGGATAGTGAGTACTTGTATACAAAACTCTATCTAAGATAATCATTCCTGTTTCCTTGTCCAGCTCATATTTGTTTTTACTACCCTTTTCAATTTCAATACAAGCAACAAAATCTTCTGGCTTTATTCTATCTTGACTTATGTCGTGAAGTATATTCATATTTTTATCCTTTTATTTTCTATCTACTTTTGCCATATGCTCTATTAAATCTATAACCTTATTGGAATATCCCATTTCATTGTCATACCAAGCAACCAACTTTACGAAGTTTGGATTTAACATAATACCTGCACTTATATCAAAAATACAAGTTCTTTTATCACCAATGAAATCAGACGAAACAACAGCATCATTTGTTGTCCCTAAAATTCCTTTAAGTTCTCCATTTTCAGCTTTTTTCATCGCTTCAACAATATCTTCGTAGCTTGCAGATTTTTCAATTTTACAAGTCAAATCAACAACAGAGACATCTAATGTTGGAACTCTCATACTCATACCCGTCAATTTTCCCTTCAAACTTGGTATAACTTCTCCAACAGCTTTTGCAGCGCCCGTTGATGATGGGATTATATTATAAGATGCAGCTCTTCCACCACGATAATCTTTTTTTGTTGTTCCATCTACGGTAAGCTGTGTTGCTGTTGTGGAATGGACTGTTGTCATTAAACCTTCAATAATTCCAAAATTATCATTCACAACTTTTGCAAGAGGCGCAAGGCAGTTTGTTGTACAACTTGCGTTTGACACAATATTCATATCTTTTGTATAAGTGTTTTCATTTACTCCCATAACAAACATAGGCATATTTTTACCAGGTGCTGTTACAATCACCTTTTTCGCCCCGGCTTTTAAATGTGCTTCTGCTCCTTCATAAGAAGTAAATTTTCCTGTTGCTTCTGCAATATATTCAGCATTTACACTTGCCCAAGGTATTAAACCTGGATCCTTTTCTGCAAAAAACTTTATTTTTCTTCCATTAACAACTAAATATTCTCCATCTACTTCAACATCACCTTTAAATTTGCCGTGAATTGAATCATAGAAAAAAAGATATTTTGCATAATCAACATCTAAAAATGGGTCATTGATTGCAACAACTTCAACATCATTTCTTTCTGCACAAACTCTTAAAAGCAATCTACCAATTCTTCCAAATCCATTTATACCTATTTTTATTTTTTCCATATTTTTCTCCTTCATCAAATTATATCAAATTTTCAGGATTTAAGTCTAGCAATTCACTGACAACAAATTTACCATTTTCACGAATCAACCTGTCATCAAAAAAAATTTTTCCACCACCACAGCATTCCGTCTGGCACATTACCAAATCCCAATGAATTGCAGAACTATTTCCATTTGATGCATCATCATAACAACTTCCAGGCGTTAAATGAAAGGAACCACAAATTTTTTCATCAAATAATATGTCTAACATAGGTTCAGTTATATATGGATTTACCCCTATCGCAAATTCTCCAAAATATCTTGCACCTTCATCTGTGTTGAGTATTCTATTTAACTCTTCTGTTTGGGAACCAGCAAACGCACTCACAATTTTACCATTTTGAATTTCAAAAGATACATTTTCAAATTTTTTACCATTATATAGGGAAGGAATATTATACTTTATTTTACCATTTATGCTCGTTCTTAAAGGACTTGTATACACTTCTCCATCTGGGACATTCATCTTCCCATCACACTTTATTGCCTTTTGCCCCTTTATTGAAAATTCCAAATATGTTTCTGGACCAACAATTTTTACCTTGTCTGTTTTTTCCATATATTCAACAAGTTTATCCATTGCCTTGCTCATTTTTGCATAGTTTAAAGTACAAACATCATAATAAAATTTTACAAATTCCTGAGTACTCATATTCGCACTTTGAGCAAAAGCTGGAGTAGGAAACGCAAGAAGAACCCATTTGGTGTTGTTAACCCTCTCTTTCATTTCTACAGGTTCAGTATAATATAAATCGTAAATTTTTTTTGTCTCGGAATCTATATCTCTTAATTCAAATTTATTATTGCAAGCTTTCAAAATGATGACTGCGTCCATATCTTGCATTATTGGTAAATCATATTTTTTGTTCAATTCTGCATATTCCTTATTTGCATTTTTTATTAAAGCCTTTTGCAAAATTGCACTTCTATTCCAAACAAAAGGATAAGCGCCCACCTTCCAAATTTCTTCAATTAAATTTTGAACAAAGTCAGTTGGAATATCAGTCGCTTCAATTAAAACCTTTTCTCCCTTTTTTACATCACAAGAATAGTTGACTAACATATTAGCCAACTTTTGTTTGTTTTCAAATTCGCTAAACATAAATTCTCCCACTATTTATTATCAGTGTCTATTATGCCCACTTTTTTTGAAAATAACTCACCAACTTGCTTCTTTATATAAAATCTCAAAAAATTAAATGTAAAGAGAGAGACTCCTATCAAAGTTCCAAAAATTAAAAGCAAAATCAACAACCAAGGAATAGAAAATAATATTGGAAGAGTAATTGTTGTAGCTAAAAAGCAAACAAATACGATAAAGTACAAGATTGTCCAAATTCTTAAATTTTTCAATTTATTAGTTTTTGGTTTAAATTTTTCTATATTTTCATCAATATATCCAATGTTTGCACCCAACCACTTGTTAACTTTTGTTAAGCTACCCGTTCCGTTTGTTTTAAGTATATTAATTGCATTTTTACTAAAAACTTGAACAGATATGTTGCCTTCAAATAAATTAAAACCAAAAACTTTACTAACTATAGAATTTGTAAGTTTTGAAAAAAAGCGTTTAAGAAAATTTGTTTTTTTGTTGCTTTTGGGCATTACAATATCATAACCCTCTCTCTGTTTGATAACACACCTTTTTGCTAAGTCAACATCAACATTTTTGCCGTCATCTCTTATAATACATAACGATTGACCTTCAACAACATTTACTAAGGATTCTATCATATCCTCTTCCGATGTATTGTCTGGGAAATGAAAAACTTTAACATTTTTATCTTTCTTATCAAGCCCTTTTAAACCTTGATTGCTTACTTCTGTTGCAAGCAGGATTTGTATGTTTGAAAAAAGATTTTTTAACTCAGATAATATTTCCTTTTGAATGCTTCTCTGTTTTACAATAATGATAAAAGTTACCACAATCCCTCCCTAAATCATATTGTTTAATTTTTTTATTCTTTTTGAATGTCTTCCTTTTTCAAAATCTGTGGTTAAAAATGTTTTTACAATATTTATTGCTTTCATTTTACTCATATATCTTCCTGGAAGAACCAAAACATTTGCATCGTTGTGTCTTCTTGCAAAGCTGGCGAAAGTTGAATTGACGCACAATGCAGCTCTAATTTTAGGATTCCTGTTTGCAGCGATACTCATACCTATTCCCGTTCCACATATATAAATTCCAATATTTTGTGGACTTTCTAACACTCTTTCATTGCCTGCTTTTGCAAAATCTGGATAGTCAACTTTTTCCTTTGAGTATGTTCCAACATCAATTGTTGTAATGTTTTCATTATTAAAAAATTCCTTTATTTGTTCTTTAAGTTGAAAACCTGCGTGATCGCTAGCTAATATAATCATAAAAACTCCTTTTTTAAAGCATACTATATTTTTTGATTTTTAACAAATATTTTTAATTAAAATAAATTTTTTCTATAACCAGCAAGATTTATACTTATCACACATTTAAAACAATTTGCATAGTATATTACGAGAATTAAAGGAGGTAATTTATGTCTTTTTACATTAATAATAACAACCCAAATAGACCAGGTCCAATTAATTCTAGCGCTCTCAACAATATTTGTGAAAGAGTTTTGATTGAAGCAAATAAAGTTTTTGATGCTTGTATAAACAGGGATACAATAACAGGTGCAGTTGTAACATTGTCAGACTTTACACCTGCAAGCCCAGCTGAACCACTTACATATGTTTCAGCACAAAGCGATCCTACAAATCCAGCAACAATTTCAAATGTAACAATCGATAGAATTGAATCTAGACCTAATTATGCAAATGTGAGTGCCACAATTTCAATTCCAATTACAGTCTCTTACATTGATGCAAACAGAGTTCCAGGAACTGCAACAGGAACAATAACAGTTGATAGGTCAGCAGTATTGTTTGTTCCACAAGTTGCATTATCACCTGTTGAAGTAAAAGCAGTTGCAGCTGTATCTAGTGATATTGGTACAATATCGGGCTCCACAGCAACAATAACTTATTGCATACAAACAATATTAAAAATTGTAAGTGAAGTTGACATTTTGGTACCATCATTTGGATATCCTGTTCTTCCACCTTGCCAGATGCCAAACCCTGCTCAAACAGAATGTCCCGGATTTTTTGAACTTCCAATTTATCCAACAGCACAAAGAAATGGTTAAAAATAAAAATGCTAAGGTTTGCTTAGCATTTTTATTTTTTTCTTTTTTCTAAAAAACTAAAATTAATATTTTTTAAATCCACTTCATAATTTTTATTTAATTCTATTTCTCCCCTAAAAAATATTTTAGCAGTTTTTATTTTCTCTTCATTTTCCACTTTAAATTTAATATCATAAAAATTAAAACCTAAAATATTTAAAAATGGATTAATGTAAAAAAGTTTGTTATTGAGATATACAATGCCGACCATAAACAAAATTAAAACAAATACACAAGCCTCACTTACTTTTTCCAACTCAAATGAAAGAGCAAACAAAACAAATAATGAAAAATATCCCAAAAAATGCTGGTCTGTTGTGTTGTTCTTTTCAAGAACAATAATATTTATTTTTTTATCATTATTAAACCTTATTGCCCATATAACCCCAACAATACCCAACATTATTAATATCAACATAGATATACACATTGAAGTATTTAAAATATTAAAACTTAAATTATCATTAATAATATCAAGCAATATTTTAATAATAATCAAAAAATACATAGGAATAAATGCGCTAATATATAACAATAAATTTTTTATTTTTTGCATAGATTTATTTTAAGTAAAAATAAAATAATTATTTAAAAAATAAAAAAGTTCAAAAATTTTTGAACTTTTTATATTATATTTTCCCTTCTTTTTGAAACCACAAAATATATTATAATTGATAAAATTATAAAAGCACCCATTCCTGCTAAAAAGTATATTCCATATTTTTCAATAAAAGTCATATCCTTAATTATAACTGTATAGGTATCTGAAGATGCTAAAATAGCATTCCCCATTGAGTCCGTAGTTAGCGCCGTCACATCAATTTTGTAGGTCCCAGCTTTATCAAATTTATATTCATAATTTTCAATTTCTACTTTTTGATTATTTATATACACATTATATTTTAATTCTGGGTCTATATATTGTTCTTTACCATTTTTAACTATAGGTGTTATGTTTAAGCTTACCGTTGTTCCCGTATAATAACTTTTTTCAATATTTAAATTGATTCCACTAATTGGATAATAAATTACATAAATTTTTCTTGTTATTTCTTCACTTACATTATTTGATGAATCCGTTGCAATATAAGTAAGAGTGTAAGTTCCAACTTTTTTGGTATTTAAAAGATTAATTCCACCAACTATAATTTTAGGCTCATTATCATAACTATCTGAAGCATAAGCACCTTGATCGTTGTAATTATCCCCTAAGTACAGATAAATTTCTGACCTACCTAAAAGAGATATTGTTGGCGCTGTTGTATCTCTTACTTCAACAGTTTGGTTTAAAGTTACAACAAGCTCATTGCTTGCTTTATCGTAAATTTTGTAATTAATGTTAAATGTCCCAATATTCATCTTGCCAGATGGAATATTTTCCACAGATAATCTGTAATTAGCACTTGATATACCTTCAAAAATTACACTATCTTGTACAAAAGTTGAACCAGCTTCTTGACTATATTGAGAATTGTTAAGCCTTATGCTAGCATAAACAATTTCTTTTTCATATCGAATTGCAGGATTAATTTTGTAACTAACCACAATCCCATATTCCCCATAATCATTGAAGGCAAATTGATTTACTGCCAAAGTTGTTGAGGTGTTTGAAGAACTTGTTTTTGTTATACTATAAGTAAAGTAAGTTGTAAACTTTGAATCATTTTCAATATTAAATTCTGGTTTTTGATTAATATAAACATCTTTTAAATTTTGAATTCCATAAACAAAATTTCCTTTACTTTCATCAATCTGTAAATTGTTAAAAATCAAAAATACTGTAACACTATCGCTAACAGATATCGTGTCTGTACTTGTAAGATTATTATTTGAGCAATCTATAATTGTTCCTCTATCAAAATTAAATTTAGACAAATCTGAAAAATTTAAAATGCCTTGTCCAGATAAATCAATGTATGAAATGCCTGCAAAAGATTCGCTATACAAATATGAAGTATTTGCAATACTTAACAATCGTTCATACAAAACTTTATCAATAAAGCTACCTTCTTGATAGATTTCTGATGGAACAACTTTATATTCAATGCTTATTTCTTGAGATTTATTTCCTGCAACGTCAACTGCCGTTAAAGTTATTTTGTATCTCTGTTCTATTACATTCGTAATAACTTGACTAACCTTATTCCAACTCCCATTTTCAAATTTATAAAGATTATATCTAACCACACTTCTGTCATCTTGTGAAACTTCTCCTTCTTGTAAGGTGTAACCAGAAGTGCAGTCTTCCCCATTGTCCATTACTAAATATATTATGCTTGAAATATTGAATGTGGAATTTAAAGCTATTTGCTGTTGAGTTTGTGAAAGTGCACTAGAAAGAATTGGTGAAGTTGTATCCACAACTGAATAAGTGCTTGTGAACTCTCTATAAATGCTTAAATCATCCTTGATTTTAACAATGTATTTTACTTCGATATCTGAAATAACTGCATTTGTTGACACTACCGGGTTTTTAGTGATTGTCAACAACTTTTCTTCTATACCTGTTATGTTCAGTCCGTTTTTAAAGGGCTCATTTCTCTCTAAAGTAACGGGGTAGACATCGACATCTATTATATAAAATTTAATTTCAAAATTGTTTCCTATTATGGAATTAGTAAATTCAACCTTATATGAATATAGATTTGGAGTGTTGCAGTTGTTATATATTTCTGTGGCTTCCGTTCCAAAAGAAGTTGTTAACATTTCATCTGAATTGAAATAGTATTCCAAAATTTTTGTTTGACTGTCAGTTGCCCAATAATAATTTGTTTTATTTATTTCCCCAATATAATTTTGAAAACCAAAAATAATCTTCGTGTTCGCTTTTAAAGATTCATTAACCGATTGAAGACTCAATCTGTTTAAATTTAAATTTATATATTCAAGCTTAGTACATTTTGAAATTAAAATTTCAATGTTAGCCATACAAGAATTTTCTAACCAATTCCCTGTTAAATTTATATACTCCAAATTTGAAAAACTAAATAGGTCCAACCCTTTTAAAGAATCAATATTGCTATTTGACAAATCTAAACTAATAAAATCATCAAAATCATTAGTATATAATTCAGTTATTTCAGTTCCTTGAAGTTCCGTTAAAATCTGTAACAATTTATTATACAAATTTTCATCTTCAAATTCAGATTCTTTAATAAGATTATTTTGTGGTGGATCAGGAAGTTCACTCCAATTTACAGTAAAGGTTATACTGTTATCAGATTGTTCTGTTACAATAATTTCAATACCTGTATTTACATATGAAACACTATTTGTATCAATATCAACTTGATCTGTACCATTATAAACTTGATAAGTTATATCTCCCGTTTGCCAAGTTAATGTTACATTCTGCAAACCATTAATTTTATTAGTTATATCAATTGTTTTCTCTGTTGTTGCATTTCCAATTTGTGAAAGGCAATCATCTCCAATACCTGTTAAAATTAAAGACTCAGCTTCCTTTTGACTTGCTATTGGGTAATAAAAATATTGTCCATCATTGTAACCTTCAACTATTCCATATGCCGAGCCAAAAAAATCTGCAATATCCTCATCAAATGAAGTTAATAATTCATTTCTCATTATTTGAATGTCGTAAGGTGGAGCATTATAATTACCAGCAGTAACGGAATCTTCTCCTTCATAAGCACCATTTATTACATTTTCATCAACTCTATATACCAAAAGTCCACTTGTTGGGAGTTTTGAATCAAATAGTCCATTTTTACTTCTATATTCTATGTAAAAATACTGGTCTGAATAATCTCCTTGTCCTTGAATATAAAATGCAACAGTGTCACCTTCGCCTATTTGATTACTTTCCCAATGTGATGTTGGATTTAAAGTATATGACCCATTTTGAGTGATTTTCTCTACATTACTACCATCTATATAACCCATTAAAAGCTTATTATAGCTTAAAGAATGTTGTGGCATTTGGTATTGACTCCCTGCCATTAAGTCCCATACACCAACAGGAGTTTCTTCGTCTTCAATGACACTATCATACACATAATAATCTGGCAATCCTAAAACGTGACTAAGCTCGTGACAATACACAGTAGATTCTGGAATTTTTATACCAGAAGTATCTTCTAATGGTTTTAGCAAATAATCATCACCTAAATCTGGTATATCAACTGTGGTTAAATTATATTTTCCAAATTTTAATGTTCCATCTTTGTCCGTTATGGTCTTTGATGTGGTAATCCTTGAGCTATGAGCCCATAATGGATCTGACCAATCAACAGCCAAATCACTTTCTGTTAACATAAATGTTATCGAGTCAATATATCCATCATTGTTTACATCAAGGTCGTAATCGTCAGCAAAAGAATCAAGCTGTGTGGAAATTTTATTTAATATATCACTTTGAAAAACAGAAATTAATTGAGAATTATAATAATCCCTTGTCTTATCTAGTGTAAAAGGCGTGCCTTCGCTTTCGTTATACAAAAACAGTGTATTCATTTCAATTTTTTTATTAGAAGTAAGATAAAAATAATTTTTTACAGAATATTCACTATTATTGTATATATCTTCTACTATCTTATAAGCTTCTTTATTATCATAAATTGTTTTTTCGTCAGAAAGATTATTTTCTTCTCCACTAAAATTCACATAAACTAACACATTATTGATTGTGGTTGCCGGCTGTCCATATTGAATAGTCTTAATTGTTTCTGCAAAAGCCTGTGGCACATTGTATGTTTGTGCATAAACTACATCTTCTCTGCTGAAAAAATTCACTCCTGTAAGTGTGGAGTAAAGAGAAAAAAACATTAATGTTAGAACAATTAAACTTCTTTTCATAATAACCTTGAAAACATATTAACACAAAAACTGTTGTTTGTAAAATATTTTTGTAAAAAGAATTTTTTTGTAATATTTTGTAAACACATCTATTGTTTGCAATCTGCAATGTTTTAACCAAAGATAAATAATTTTTGTTGCAAAAAAGAATTGAATTTGCTAAACTACTACGGTGAGGTAAATATGACTAAAATTTTGATAACATCAGCACTTCCCTATGTTAATAATGTTCCACATCTTGGGCATATTGTTGGCTGTCATTTGCCAGCAGATGTATTTTATAGATTTCAAAAAAGCATAGGAAACGAAGCAATATTTATTGGTGGCGCAGACGAACACGGAACTGCAACACTCATATCTGCAAGAGAACTAGGATTGTCACCTGAAATGCTATGTAAAAAGCTTACTGAACTTCATAAAAAAATGTATGACAAATTAAATATAAGCTACTCCTTGTTTTCTGGCACACACACGAAATTTAATGAAGATACGACTATTGAATTTTACAATGAGCTTGACAAAAATGGTTATATAGAAGAAAGAGAAGATGTGATGCTATATTGTGAAAATGAAAACATAGCACTTGCAGATAGATTTATTAAGGGGACTTGTCCTTATTGTGGTTATGAAGATGCCTACGGGGATCAGTGTGATGCTTGTGGGAAAACATATGATATATCTGAATTAAAAAATCCAAAATGTCGTTTTTGTGGAGAAGAAGCAAAATTCAAAAATACAAAACATTTATACTTAAGGTTGGACAAGCTTCAAAATAAGCTTGATGAATGGATAGAAAGCAAAAAAGATATTTGGCGTCCAACAGTTTACAAGGAAGCAAAGCGTTGGATTAATGAAGGTTTAAAGCCTAGATGTATAACAAGAGATATTCCTTGGGGAATTAAGGTTCCAAGAGAGGGATTTGAAAATAAAGTTTTTTATGTTTGGTTTGATGCCCCCATTGGCTATATTTCAATCACAAAAGAGCTTGGTGGCGAAGAATTTATAAAAGAGTTTTGGCAAAATCCTGATTGTAAAATATATAACTTTATTGGGAAAGACAACATTCCTTTCCATTCCGTATTTTTTCCAGCAATGGAGCTAGGTTGTGGCAAATATAATCTTGCATATAATGTTGTTGGCTTTAACTTTATGAACTTTGAAGGTCAAAAATTTTCAAAAAGTAAAAATATTGGTGTTTTCTGTGACGGACTTTTGGATAGCGACATAGACATAGACGCATTAAGGGCATACCTTGTTACAGTATTCCCAGAAGGGAAAGACACCGACTTCAAATGGGAAGGATTAAAAGACAACACAAATTCCGAACTTGTTGGGAAATTTGGTAATTTCTTTAATAGAACATTGAATATGATTTGGAAAAATTTTGAAGGTAAACTTAATTTTGCGATAAGCGAACAAACATCTTTAAACGAATATGACAACGAAATGATAAATGCAATAAACACATATCCAAACAAAATTTCTTCTCTTTTAGAAAAAACAGAATTTAGAGAAGCATACAAAACAGTAATGGAATTTGCAACAATAGGAAATGGATATCTTGAAAAAGTTGCTCCTTGGACTATGATTAAAAATGGTGATATAGATGGCGCTAGAAAAGTTTTATATTTATGTCTTGCTATGGCAAAGTCATTGTGTATAGTTGCCCACCCATTTATACCAACTAGGACTGAGGAAATTTGGAAAGAGCAACTTAACTTTGAAGGGGATTTAAATGACATTGGCTTTTGGAGTGAAGCAAGCAAAATTGATATAAAAGCAACACATACAACAAATGCTCCAAAACCATTATTTGCAAGAATTGATGATGAAAAACTTGAAGAATACAAATTGCATTTTTCAAAAAGATTTGATTTGTTTAGTTTAAAAGATAATTAAAAAATAAAGGGAAAACCCTTTATTTTTTTTATAAGCTTACATAAGGAATAACTTTTATTTTATATATGATATTTTGTAAATAGTCATTTTTGTCATTCAATGACATCAAATATGAATTAAATTTGCTTTCGTGGTTTGTCATAAACATATCATATGCATTTATTAAATCAAGATTTTTTTCAAGCATTATATCTAAAACTTTTTTAAATTCCACTTTTATTTGATAATTTATTTTGTTTTTAATATCATCAGACATTTCCGACAATTCAAATTGAAGAACTTTTTCATCAACCTTAGATTTTACTTCACTTATATCCAAAATTAATTTTATTGTCACATCACACACAGGAGTATTATTTAAAAAATATGTATTTATTGAAACATTTTTATTTTGTATTTTAAATGTAATGTCTGCATTTTGATATGTTTTATCAGAAACATCATAAATAGTAAGATACATTTGATTATATTTTCCATTAAGCCAATTAAGCCCTTTAAGTTCATCTGTTGAAAGAATTGAGTTTAATCTTCCATCTTTATACACAGCAACCCTTCCCTCGTTTGAAATTGTTGTGTTTTCATTTTGATTTTCACCACCTTCACTTGACTCCGAAGAACCTTGACTAGCATTTTCACCACCACTAGTGTCACTTGATGTTGTAAGTCCTTGCTCATTATTTGTTAATTCAACATATCCTAAAAAGGAAATTTTACTTTCTGAAAAAAATCCTTGATAAAAACTTTCTATATTACTTTTTTGGTTAAAGATTTTATCATTGCTATATGTTATTAATTCTTCAATGTTTAAGTCCGATGCCGAATTTAATTTTAAAGTTGTTTTCAAAAAATTTTTTGCACTATCATTTGTACAAATTACAGCTGTTCCATTACCAATATCAGTACTTCTTGTTAAAGAGTCCAAAACACTCGCCAAATTTTCATTTGAAATTTCCTCATTTACAACAATCAATTCGGATAAATTTAACGCAATTTTTTTACCTGTATAATTGGAAATTTTAGAAAAAGCTTCTGATAAGTTTTGTCCTGTTGCACTTATAAGTTTATAATTCTCCGTATAGTTTGTGTTAGGTGTTGGAACAAATGTTATAACACTTAATTCAATTCCTTGTTCAACTGCGTCTATACCAATTCTTGTTATAATTGCCCTTAACGAAGTGTCAGCAGGCATTAAAAGTGCAAACGGTCCATAAATTATTAACACAGCTAAAAATATTAATATAATAGGATTTTTAATAAGATATAAAATTTTATTTTTCATTTTTAACTTTTCCTTTTCTATCAAAAAGTAATTGCAAAGACAGATATAGTGGAATAAAAACAATTAAAAATAATGCCAAATACTTTCCATAAATTGAAAGCAGTATATGTATTTTTATACTTGAATAAAAAATTGCTAAAAAAAGGATTATTTCAAAAAAAACCACTCCAATATATGTTCTTTCCTTATTTGCATTCTTAAACATTGTGCAAATTGTTTGATTGATACAATAAAGCAATACTGCTCCTTGAAAAAAGATTAAAAACATAACAACTAAAAGCGCTATTAAATTTAATTTTTCAATATTACCAATCCTGTGTGTGAAAGCAATTATATCTGTAATAGAATTATTGTGCATAAAAGATGTATTTTTATGAACTTGATAAAAAGTAAAATAGAAAATAATCAAAAGAATAAAAGCTAACCAAGAATATCTCATAACAACTCGTCCATATCCATTTTGAAGCTTTATTTTATCTAATATAAAAGCTATAAAAAGAAAATCTCCAAACCAAAATAAATAATTAAAAGAAGTTTGAAAAAAATTAGAAGCTGTGAAGTTTGAAATTGACAATATTGAAAAATTTGAAATTGATGAAATGCCCAAAATTAAGCATATTATGAAACCTAACAAAATAAAAAAATAGAAAAATTCTGCCGTTCTGCTCAAAGAATTTAATCCTTTATACGAAAGAGCACAAACAATTGGAATGAAAATTAATAGAAATTTTTCTAGTCTAGCCTCTTCAAATATTGCTTCTCTTAAATAAATAAAATTATCATAAATTAAATGAGTAAAAGAAATAGAAAAATAAATAAAAAATATTAAAATTATAATTTTTGTTAAAAACTTACCCAAATATTTGCTTAAAATTTCAAAAAAAGATAAATTTATATATTTTTCTTTTAATTTTATAAAAATATAAATAAAAAATAATTCTATACATAAAAGAAAAAATAAAATAAATATGGAAGAATTTTTGCTATCTTGGTATAGCAAAGATGGAAGCGCTAAAATTTTAGAAGACAGCAACATTATAAAACACAATATGCCTGCTTGCCTTGGAGAAACATCTTGTCTCACTTTTTTAACCTCACTTTGTTTTTTGTTTTTGTTATAATTGGTCTATTTTCCATTTCAGTTATACTAGATTTTTTTAAAGCGTCTTTTAGATCATCACTTATTTTTGGAGAAAATGGTGCCAAATATGGAACCCCATAAAAATTTAAACTATTCATTTCATTAACAAAATAAATCATTCCAGCAACCACGCCCAAAACTCCTAATGTTCCACCTAAGAGAATGAAAATAACTCTTAGAATAGTCAACTGTGGAGCTTGTTCTGGCACAGTGTAAACAGCAATCATACTCATTGCAATTATTATTACAACGGGCGAAGATATAAGTCCAGCTTTAACACCCGTATCACCTAAAACTAATGCTCCGACAATAGATGTTGCAATACCAAGATATCTTGGGAGTCTTAAACTAACTTCATATAAAATTTGAAATAAAATTAAAATAAAAGCCATTTCAACAAAAGGAGAAAATGGAAGTCCTTGCGTGCTGTTTGCAACAGTAATTAAATACTTTAACGGTAAAGCCTTATAGTGATACAATCTAAAAGACAAAAACACTCCGGGCAAAATGCAGGTTATAAACACACCCAAAGCTCTTATTACTCTCATAAACGAAGCATATAAGGGATTTGTATAATAATCGTTAGGTGATTGCAAATCTTCTAAAAAAATAAAAGGCAATGTCAAAAGAATTGGTGAACCATCTACAGCAATTAAAACTCTTCCCTCCAACATTTTCGCAACTGCAACATCTGGTTTTTCTGTAACACCAATTTGTTTAAACAAAAGTCCTTTCCCTTCTTGCAAAAAACTGAGTATATAATGAGAGTCGACAATGCCGTCAATATCAATATTTTTTAATTTTGAACATACTTTATTTACAATTTTAACATCTGTTATACCCTTTATAGAAAAAACACAAATTTTTGTTTTTGTATATTTTCCCACTTCAAAATCTTGTATTACTAAGTCCTTTGTTTTTAATCTAATTCTAATTAAAGCTATATTTGTTTTTATATCTTCAACAAATCCTTCTCTTGGACCTCTAATAACAGATGATGTTGGAGGCTCTGCAGGTGTTCTTACAGGGTATTTTTCTAAATCTACACTCAACGCCTCTTTTTTACCCTGAACAAAAATTATCAAATTATTATGTATAAGTTTTGTGATTACATCATCTTCGCTTTCTATTATTGTACATTCAAAGGACTTTAATATTTCATCTTTTAAAAGACTTAAAGATAATTTACCTGTTTTATCGTAATTTTGTAATGGATTTAAAACAGATAGCACAAAAATTTCTTTATCTAACATACTTTTAACAAAAACCATACCTATTTTACTTTGACCAACAGGCATTGTTTTTGTACTAACATCAAAATTATTATTTAATTTGTTTTTAAAATATTCTGTATTTTTTTCTACATCAAAAAACATACCACCCTCAAAGGTAGTATGTTTTTTATACTAAAATTTATACACTTTGCCAAACTCCAACTTCAGAGTTAATTGTAAATTCATCATCTTTTCCTAAGGCAACAATTTCTATTTTACTAACATCACCGTCTAAGTACTCCGATAAGTTGATATTATGTGTACTCGTTTTATCTTCAATTTGAATAACTCTTGCATTCTGTGTTTCGTTATAATATATAGTCAACTTAAAACTATACCAATCTGAATTAAATGATAGAATTTTTTCATTTGAGTTGTAGACAATATTACTTGGTTTTTCCAATTTGTCATATTTTGTAAATAAAACAGGTTCAGTAAATGCACTCTGTTCATATTCTCCACCCTTGGCAATAAGTCTTAAAGAGTACACACCCTTTTTTAAAACAGATAAGTCAAAATATCTTTTTCCTGCTTCTCCTCCAAAATATCTGCTTTCTGTTAACTTGGAGATTTCTCCATTATCGTCAATTCCATATATTAATTCATACGATGTTGCACCTTCAACGGTTGAGAAAATAAGTCTTTGATTATCATTCTCTAATGTTATATTTGGAGTAGCTAGATTTTTTCTTACAATATATTCAACGGAAGTACAATAGTCGCTTATAGAATATGATGTTTTACCCACTGCCCTACAAGACACCTTATATAATCCTGATTCTTGAAAATAAGAACTCGCAGAAATATAATTTTCTTCCGACACTAAATTTATTCTTTCATCTCCATTTCTAATTAAAAAAACATATTTTTGTGCATTTTCTATTTCATCAGTTTGTAAAATAATTTCGCCATTAGGCAAATTGTCTACAATTTCTAAGTTTTCAGGAGTTTTTAATTTTGCAGTTATCCCAACAAGAAAAAATATGGTTAACCCTATTGCAACCACAACCACTGCACAAACAATACTTAAAATTAATGTTTTTAATCTATTTGTCATAATTTTATTATGCTCCGTAATATATTTTAAAATACCAAAATAAAAAAGTCAAATAAAGCGACAAGTTTTTACATAAAAGTAAAAATTAATAAATTTAACAATTTTAAAATATTTTAAAAAAAATGTTGACAAACAATTTTAATGGTGATATCATAAAAAAGCTTAGAAAGAGCAGAATAATCCTCAGTAGCTCAGCGGTGGAGCACTCGGCTGTTAACCGATAGGTCGTAGGTTCGAATCCTACCTGGGGAGCCAAATTTGTTTACGACTTCATTTGAAGTCGTTTTTTTAATAAAAATTATATTGCTTTTCTTACATTTTTTGAGATTCATTAATATGCAAATTCTATGAAAAATTTTTTACATTGACAAAATTTAAAATTTTTGTTACTATAATGACGAGGAATTTTATGGATGTTTTAGATAAAAGATACAAAAAAATATATCAAAAACTTGTTGAAAGGAACAATGCCTACCTTAAAATTAAACACAAATTAGAAAGTAAAGCAAAAGATAAATTTGGAGAAGATATATTTACTAAATATGAGCTAGATCCGAAGTTTGATTTATCAAAACTAGATGAAGAATTTTTTCATAGCAAGGTTGTTCAAACAACTGCATTGCCTTATTCAAATAGAATATTCGATGAATTAATTACTTCTGAAAAATATCCTGTAACTAACTATTTTACATTAAATACAGATGATAAAAATGTTTTTGGAACATATTTAATTGCTAAAAGTAAAAATGGCAAACCATTGTTATTTGCTTTTTCTGTGGTAAGAGATAAAAAAAAGATGAACAATTTTTCACTTAAATTAGAGTTCTCTCCACAAGGAAAAACTTGGATAGATATATTAAGATTAGATAGCAACGACTCTGAGCATATTAACTATTTTAAAAATGGTAAACTTGTAAAAAGTGAAGCAGAAATAACAGTTGAACCAACCCCACATATTCATAAAAATTCAGAAGAAGCACAGGTCTTATTTTTTGACAGGCTACAAGATTCTCCAACAAAAACACTTCCATTTATAGAAAGAAAAATTCAAGGTAACATAAAGCAAACATTTAAATATTGTTTAGAATATTTTTTGCGATATTCTGGTTTAAATGCGAACATAAACCCAAATTTAAATGAAAACTTGGAATTTGGTTTTAATAATCCACTATTTGATTATTCATCATTACGATTTTATTCTGTAGCAAAAGAATTTGCAAAATAAAAAAAGCACATTACAAATATAATGTAATGTGCTTTTTTATGGCGAAATTGGCATTCGCTTTACTTTATAGTCTGGTGCAAGTAACAGGACTTGAACCTGCACGGAGTCGCCCCCACTAGAACCTGAATCTAGCGCGTCTGCCAAAACGTCGCAAACTTCTCTTTTGTTCAACTTTTATTTCATAAAAGTTGACCTGTTGATTGTTTGCTCCTTTCTCCCAAAAATTAAAAATTTTTGAGAACCCTACTTTATGGCGAAATTGGCATTCGCTTTACTTCATAGCCTGGTGCAAGTAACAGGACTTGAACCTGCACGGAGTCGCCCCCACTAGAACCTGAATCTAGCGCGTCTGCCAATTTCGCCATACTTGCATATGAATTTATAAAAAATGATATAACCTTTAAAAATTATATCATTTATTTATTTTTTGTCAATTATATTATTTCTTTTTATTGCTTTTTCTCAATTATCCCACAAGCTATCTTTTCTCCTGAATTACCAGATGGCTGGGTTGTAAAATCATCGGGATTGCTATGGATTATGTACATTTTCCCTATTATCTCTTTTAATGTAAACCTATTATCTAAAAACGCAGACCAAGAATATCCTTGATTTGATAAAAGTGGTAAAAGGTCCCCAGAATGACAAGGATGTTCTACATTTTGTGGATTGTAGTGCCCTCCTATTTTTTCCATATCTTGACAATCGATTCCATCGTGAATATGTTGCGCAAATATATTTGTTTTTGTTTCTGGTAAATTAAAAACTTCTGTAACAACAATAATTCCCTCTGGCAACTCATAAAATTTTGCCGTACCCTTAATTTTACTATTTTCTCCAACACCTTTTATATTTGAAATTAATGTTGGAGATTTTGTAGATAATAGTTTAAAAATATTCCTTTCTGAATTAAAAATACTAAATAACATTTTATCTCCTTTTAGACTATTATATGCCCCTTAAAGATAAAATTTTACTTGTGGTATAAATTTGCGTTTTAACTTTACATTATTTAACAATTATGCTAATATGTTAATAGAGGTTAGTATGGATGCACATAAATTTGGTGAAGGAACAAAGATTATTTGGAAAGATAGGAAAAGATGGTGTGGAATGCCTTTGTCCTTTACAAGATATTATATTGTAGAAAAAGAAGATGCTTGGTTAAAGCTGTTTTCTTCTGTTGGTCTTTTTTCGAATGAAGATAATGAAGTTAATTTTTTTAGAATTTTTGATATTTCCTTATACCAAAGTTTTTTTGATAAGATTTTTGGTGTTGGTTCAATCACATTATATGTTAATGATGAAAGTACAGACAAAATAATAATAAAGAAAATAAAAAATCCTTATAAGGTTAGAAATTTAATTGCTTCCCTTGTAGAAGAAGAAAGACAGAAACACGGTTTCCGTCTTACTGAATTTCACTCATAGATTTTTTTACAAATTTTTTATCTTTATAGATTATAATATTATTAAAATCGTGGGTTCTAATACATTTTACGGCAAGTTCTGAAAATGAATTTGCCATTTTTATTTCTTCCTTTGTTGGATTTTCTCCCCTTTGAAGATAGCCAACAACACAACCTTTAAACTCCCTTTTGGTTTGTTTTGACAAAATCTCGCAAAGCTCGTACAAATTTGCAAGCTTTTCCTGTAAAACAATTACTAAGCTAGATTTCTTATTTCCTTTTATATTTTTAATAAGTTTTGTACAATCTAATGGACTATATTCACTTATACAATAATCTGCAACAACTTCTTTTTCAACAGCTTGTGCTATATTCCCCGACATATTGCCCATAACTTCAAAAACACAGCTTCTGTTCATCGTCTCTACTGTATTCATCACAGTTTCAATATATTTTTTACAAGCGTATACGGCAGTGTAAAAACCCAAAGAATAATCTGAAACACTTATATCATTATCGACAGATGCAGGAATGAACAATACCTTGACATCGTTTTCTGCAAGCTCCCTCGCTCCCTTTAAAGAACCATCACCCCCAAGAACCAAAACACAATCCAGCTTGTGTTTCTTTACAACAGCAACACCTTTTTTGACCCCTTTTGGAGTTTTAAATTCTGGACATCTTGAACTTTTTAAAATGCAACCTGCCTTGTTTTTTACTGATGACAACAACTCTGCGTTTAATTCCATAAATTCATTGTTGATAAGTCCTTTATAACCATATTTAATTCCAATTAACTCAATGTTATATGACTGTAAAGCTGTATAAACTGAATATAAAACTGCGTTCATTCCAGGAGCATCGCCACCACTTACTAAAATTCCTACTTTCATTTTTCTTCTCCAATTATAATTACATTTTCTTCTCCAATTATACCATTCAATTCGTTCAATAAATGGTTAACTGCATTCACTTTTATCGGCATTTTATACTTTTTACCCGTAGTTGTACATTTTGCATAAACCTGTTCTTCACCTTGATAACTCTCTAAAATTTCACAGACTTTATTGTACAAATCTTTGTTTTGCATATCAAACTTTATGCATAATATCTTTTCTTTCTTTTCTTCTTCCTGTGGCGCAGACCACTTTTTAAAATTTTCTGCTATAACAATTGGAGCTTCCCCATCTCTGATTGACAATCTCCCTGTTACAGTGAACATTTCATCTTCTTTTAAATAATCTTTAAACCTTTGGTATACTTTTGGGAAAACCATCAGTTGAATTGTTCCATATATATCTTCTAATGTTATCATTGCCATTTCTTTTTTATCTGCCTTTGTGGTATGCTTTTTTACTGTTGTGAATATACCACCACAGGTTACAGGAATTCCATCTTGCAAAGAGTAAACATATTTTATTTCATCATCTTCTTCAATTTCTTCTGGTTCTAACATATCAGATGTTAAATTGAAATCGTTATATTTATCCATATACTCTTCCAAGGGGTGACCAGAAATATATACACCTAAAATATCTTTTTCATACTTTAATTTTGTTTCTCTGTTAAACTCTCGTAAGTCTGGATATACGATTTCATCTTTACATTGCATAATATCTGAGTCAAAAAGCGAAAATTGACCACTTTCCCTGTTTTTTCTATCTTTATTAAGTTTATCAATTGCCATTTCATAGACTGCCATAAGCTGAGACCTACTCTTATTGAAACAGTCAAAAGCACCACTCAGAATGAGAGATTCAATACACCTTTTATTCAATGCTTGCTGACTGACCCTTTTAATGAAATCATCAAAGTTTTTAAAATCTCCATTTTTTTCTCTTTCTGAAATAACATCTTGCATTAATTGTATTCCAACATTTTTGAGTGCTCCCAAACCAAATCTCAAATTTCCATTTTCAACACTAAAAAATGTATCACTTTTGTTGATGTCTGGTGGATAAACTTCGTGCCCTTGTTTTCTTACATAAGTCACATATTTTTTTATTTCATCAGAGTTTGTAATTCTGTTGTTTAAAACTGCAGTTAAAAATTCTATCTCATAATAGCATCTTAAATATGCAGTTTGATAAGATAGGTAAGCATATGCTGCTGCGTGTGACTTGTTGAATGCATAACTTGCAAAACTTTCCATTTCTGCAAAAACTTGTTCTGCAACTTCTTTTGGAATTCCAAGTTTTATTGCTCCAGGGATATCGCTTTTACCTGTTGGATCTTTCCAACCATTGATAAATTTTTCCCTTTCATAAGCCATTTTTTCAACTTTTTTCTTTCCCATTATTCTTCTTACATTGTCTGCCTGTCCCATATTGTATCCACCCATAACTTGAAGAACTTTCATAACTTGTTCCTGATATACAATACAGCCATAGGTTACATTTAAAATTGGTTCTAAGCAAGGGTGCGCATAGACAATGTTGTTAGGATTTTGTTTGTTTTTTACATACCTTGGAATCGAGTCCATTGGCCCTGGTCTATACAGTGAAACACCTGCAATTATGTCTTCTAAACAATCAGGTTTTAATTCTTTCATAAACTTTTTCATTCCACCACTTTCAAGCTGGAAGATTGCATCGGTATTCCCAGAACTTATAAGCTCATATACCTTAGGGTCATCATAATCCATATCATAAAAGTCTATTTTTTTGCCGTGTATTTTTTCAACATACTTTATAGCTTTGTCAATATCGGTTAGTGTTCTAAGCCCTAAAAAGTCCATTTTTAAAAGACCTAGTTGTTCAAGCTCAATCATATTATATTGTGTGGTTATATCTTCTCCATTTCTCGACAACGGAACAAAATTATCAACAGGTTCAGGAGCAATTAATACACCAGCTGCGTGAGTTGAAGTATTTCTAGGAAATCCTTCAAGTTTAACAGCCATATCCACAACCTTTTTTAAGAAATCATCTTCATCATACATCTTCTTTAATGCTGGTATGATAAACTTATCATTCTCTGGTTTACCCGTTACACCAAAATAGTACTTTAATACAGGTGGTTTTTTAATTCCTTCTGGAAGCTTATCAGGAATTTCCTTTGCTATTTTGTCAACTTCAGAATATGGCATTCTCAAAACCCTTGCAACATCTCGCAAAGCATTCTTTGCAGCCATTGTTCCAAAAGTAACTATCAACGCAACATTGCTATTCCCATATTTTCTTCTAACATAGTCAATGACTTCACCACGCCTATCATAATCAAAGTCGACATCAAAATCAGGCATTGAAACTCTTTCTTTATGGATAAATCTTTCAAAGATTAAATCGTATTTTAGTGGGTCAACAAGTGTTATACTTGTTGCATACGCAACAATGCTTCCTGCCCCCGACCCCCTTCCTGGTCCAACAGGAATATCATTGCTTCTTGCAAAATTAATATAGTCCCAAACAACCAAAAAGTACTCAACAAAACCTAAATCCCTTATAAGAGTAAGCTCACTTTCTGCTCTTTGTAAAATTTCAGGGGTGACATTTTTGTATTTTTTATAAAGCCCCTTATATGTCATATCCTTTAAAAATTCAAAACAAGTTTGTCCATTTTCTGGTGTGTATGGAGGGATATAGTTTTTAGAAGCTGGCAAAACATATTTTTCATCAAGTCCGGGGATTTCCCCGTGAAGTTTGCTTTTTATTACAACATCGCATTTATCAGCAATTTCCAATGTTGTTTCCAACGCTTCTTCATAACCTTGAAAAGCCAACTTCATTTCCTCATAAGTTTTTAAGTAAAATTCATCTGTGGAAAATTTTAACCTGTCAGGGTCATCTATTTGCTTTCCCATTTGGACACACATTAATATGTCCTGCATCTCTGCGTCTTCTTTGTTTATGTAGTGGACATCATTGGTTGCAACTAATTTAATTCCCAACTTTTTGCTCATTTTTGCAAGTTCGACCATAACAATTTTTTGTTCTTCAATTCCGTGATTTTGAATTTCTAAATAAAAATCATCTTTAAAAATGTTTTTAAGTCTAACAGCAAGTTTTTCAGCATCTTCCAATCTATTAGACAAAATATATTGGGGTATACTTCCAGCTAAACAGGCACTTAAACAAATAACTCCTTCACTGTACTTTTCCAACAAATCATAATCAATTCTTGGTTTATAATAAAATCCATCTACATAAGAAATAGAACTAAGTTTTAATAAATTTTTGTACCCAGCATCATTTTTAGCCAATAAAATCAAATGATGAAGATTTGGTTTTCCATTTTTAATTTTATAGTTTTCACAAACATAGAATTCTGAACCAAGAATTGGTTTAATTCCGTGTGTTAAACATTCCGTGTAAAATTGTAAAGTACCATACATATTGCCGTGGTCTGTAATTGCAACTGCCTTATTCCCTCTCTCTGCCGATATTTCAACCAATTTTTTTATTTTGGCAGCACCATCTAACAAACTAAATTCAGTATGAACATGTAGGTGCACAAAATTTTCTTCCATTATTCCTCCAACTCTTTTGCAAGCTTTATCAATTTCCTAAATCTATGATTTAATCCACTTTTAGTAAGCTGTATTTTGCTTAATTTTAAAAGTTCATCTAAACTTTCTTCTGTGTTAGCAAGCCTAAGAAGCGCAACTTCTTGCAAATCTGGTGGCAAAGAATCAATTCCTATTGTGCTTTCAATGGTATTTATAGCATTTAACTGATTTAAACTTGCTTCAACAGTTTTTGATATGTTTGCATTCAAACAATTTGTCTGTCTGTTAACTTTATTCCTTAGCTCTCTCACAGCAAGCTCGTTTTGCAATTCCAAGACAGAATTATATGCTCCCACCAAAGCAAGTAAATCACTAACTTGACTTGCATCTTTAAGGTAAAGAACATAGAGATTTTTTCTTTGAATAAGTTTTGGAAATATGTTAAAGTTTGCTAAAATTTCACTTAATCCCTGTAAAAAATTATGACTATGCGAAGTGAATTCAATGTGATATCCCGTATTTGTTTTTTTGTTAGCTTCTTCACTCAACCTAATACTTGAAGTTGCAGAACCTATAAAAGCCCCCTGAACAAAACTTTTCTTGCAACACTCACTTTTTATGATATACTCATCAATTTTTCCACTAAAGTCCACAACACCTTCATTGTCTATAAAGCCAAGGTCTTTTAAAATTTTATTTGTCCTTTCAGCTGGAAGAGAAATTCTATAATATGTTTTTTTATTTATTTTATAATCGTCTTCAATTTCAAGAGCTAAATAGTCACCATATAGGTTATTAAAAATTTTGTTAACAAAGGAATAAATTTCCTGAATATCCGTCAAGATGTATGCAATTTGCTTACCATCTTTTATTTGTATTTCCCCCGAAGCGTGAAAAAGACCACACAAAAAAGCTAAACCACAGCAATCAGATGGTGGTTCTAAGGACATAATTTGTAATTTTGCATCTCTTGAAAAGCTCACTTTAATTTCCTTTATTTAAAAAATTTTTGTCTAAATTTACAATAAGCTCTGTTGGTAGGTTTAATCTTTCAACAATATTTAATCCAACATTTACTTCTCCGACTTGTTGTGGCGAATGCGCATCAGAGTTCAATATCATTTTAACCCCTTTTTCAGCTAAAAGCAATATTTCTTTGTCAGTCAGACAATTTTTTCTTCCATTAATTTCAATGGCAGTTCCTTTTTGCTTTACAATGGGAATGAGTTTTGGCAAATCCACTTGAAATCCATAATTTAAGTGGACCAAAGTGTTGATAGGATATTTTTCTAAAGCCCTAATCACCATTTTTGTATTTTTTTCTATTTGCGACTTTGTTTTTATATGCAAAATGTTGGGATAAAACAAATTAAACTTATCCCTTGTCCTACACTTTACAAATCTGTGAAAACCTAAATTTATAACTTCTAAAAACTTCAAATCATCTGGTAAAACATCTATTTCACCATCAAGATTTTTAAAATTTGCTTCAACCCCTAAAAAAATTTGAACACCTGTACTTTTCTCTGCTTGTAAAATTTTTTCTTTAATTTCTGGCAAGTTATCTCTTGAAACAGCATATAGTTTATGGTCAAATCCGTGGTCTGTGATGGCAATTTGCTTTAAACCCTTTTGCTTAGCAACATTGGCATTATCAATAATGTCTCCCTTGCCGTGACTATAAATTGTATGCGTATGGTAATCTCCAAATAACAACATAAAAACTCCTTGTCCTAAATTTTTGTCATTTCAACAAAACAATTTCTTCCTCTAATTTTATATCAAGTTTATCGTAAACAACTTTTTGAATATATTGAATAAGTTCAATTATATCACTTGCCGTTGCATTATTAAAATTGACAATAAATCCAGCGTGTTTTTCTGAAACTTTTGCTCCCCCAATTATAACACCTTTAAGGCCAAGGTTGTCAATTATTTGCGCAGGAATAATCTCTCCCGATCTTTTAAATATACTTCCAGCATTCGGCAAATCCAATGGTTGTGATAAAAATCTTTTTTTCATAAAATATAGCTGATTTTCCCTAACACAGCAAGAGTTTTTGGAAATAATTTTCAAGCCCACCCTTAAAATGATTTTATCCTTTAATCCCCCATTTCTATAAGTATATTTTATATTTTTTTTGTAAATCTTCTTTGTTTTACCACGATTATAAACAACAACATAATCAACAAAATTAAAAATTTCTTGTCCGTATGCCCCTGCGTTCATAACAACAGCTCCACCTATTGTTCCAGGAATTCCATAGCTCCACTCTAAACCTTCAATTCCTATGTCAGCTAAGAGCTTATTTAATTTATACAGAGAAGCCCCGCTTTCAAGCTCTATATTTGTTATATTCCCAGATTTTTCCAAATTGATTTTATTATAATTTTTGGTTGATATAACAACACCATTAAAGCCACTATCAACACACAATGTATTAGTTCCATTTCCTAAAATAAAAATTTTTTGTTTGAGATTTTTACATTTTTTTACAACTTCAACAAAATCTTCAATGCTTTCTATTTCATAAAAAAACTTAGCATAACCCCCACACTTAAAAGAAGTATGCAAACTCATAGGTTCATAATATT
>CALVNP010000008.1 GCA_944349805.1 uncultured Clostridia bacterium | reverse complement strand
AAACATAAACACCTATAAAAGAGCAAAAAATAGTTATAATAACAGATATAATTTAACTGAAAATTACTTCCAAAATGACCTAAATAATCAATATCAAAAACTCACAGATTTATGTTTAGTCCAATATGATTTATTAAATTGCAATGATATTACAATGGATTTAAAGACAAACATTCTAGCAAATATAAGTTATTTGAAATCCATTTCAGACCAAATTAAAAATGAAAATTATGTGATAGACGAAAATCAATTTAATGCAGTAAATGACCTTTTAAAAAATGCAAATGAATTTGCAAATAAAATAAATGTTTCAAAAAACGAAATAAATAGCAAAATAAATAATGTTAAAAATTCAAAAATAAATTATTCTTCAAATTCAGAAAATTTAAGTGCAAAATATGTAGAATTATTAAATAGTTTAGATACTAGGAATATATATTTGCAAAACATTTTAAGTTCGTTGCTCCAATGTAAAAACATAATATGGTCAAATGGGAATGTGTGCTATAATGAAGATTGCGAATATGAAATGGAATCAGTAAGTAATCAAAGACCAAAACCCAGAAGAAAAGTTGAAATTATAAAAAATGAAAATGAAGATAATACCAATTATCAAGAAAAATATTTAGATAAAAACGGAAATTTAACAGATACCCCAAGCATAGAAGAAAATATTCAAAATTCTAAAATAAAAGTTGCAGGAGAAAAAATAAATTAAAAATCACTTATTAAATTAAGTGATTTTTATATATTTTCTTTTAATTTATCTCGCATTTTTTCAATAATTTTACACTCAAGTCTTGACACTTGAACTTGTGAAATATTTAATACACTTGCAATTTCACTTTGAGTTTTGTCACGAAAAAATCTTAAAAGTACAATTTTTTTATCTCTTTCATCTAAACTTGCAAGTGCTTCTTTTAAGGAAATGTTGTCAATTAAAAGATTATCATCTCCATCTTGAATAAATTTATCAATTAAATACTGCCCCTTGTTTGAATCTTCATCAAATGTTGCATACATTGATATTGGCATCTTTGCAGAATCCATTGTAAAGATTACCTCACTTTCGTCAATTTTAAATTCTTCTGCAATTTCCTTAGTTGTAGGTTTTCTTAAATGTTCTTTCATAAAATTATCTATAAATTTACTTATTTTCAAGTTTAAAGACTTGATTGCTCTTGACACTTTTATTTCTCCATCATCTCTCATAAACCTTTTAATTTCCCCAATTACCATTGGAACAACATATGTGGAAAATTTTACATTAAAATCCGTATTAAAATTTTTTATAGCTTTTAAAAATCCTACACATCCAAGTTGATAAAGGTCATCATATTCAATTCCTTTCCCCTTAAACCTTTTTATAACACTTTTAACCAATGGAGAATTTTCTTGAATCAACTTTTGCTTAGACTCCTCATCACCTTCCTGTGCCAACTTTATAAGAGCTAAAGTTTGCTCAGCTGATAACATCTATTCCCCCACTGCAATATTCTTCTTAATGGAAAAAAACTTTTCCATTTTAACCGTCAAACCTTTGTTATCATTTTTTATTAAATCTAGATTATCCATAAAACTTTCCATAACGGTAAAACCCATTCCACTGCGTTCTTCGTCTGGTTTAGATGTATAAAATGGTTCTCTTGCCTTTTCAAAATCATCAATACCAACACCTTTATCGGAAACATAGATAGTTACAGCATTTTCATATAATTCAACTTTAATTGTAACATCACCAACTTTTTTAGGATAGGCGTGAACAACGCAATTGGTTACTGCTTCACTAACAGCAGTTTTAATATCGGTTATCTCATCTAAACTTGGGTTAACCTGAGCACAAAAAGCAGCAACACAAGCTCTTGCAAAACCTTCGTTAACAGAAAGCGCTTTAAAGGAAATGCTCATTTCGTTAATTTTATTTTTCATAAACTTCTCCTTAAACAATTTTGGGCATAATTTCATAAAGCCCTGTCATTTTAAATATTTTTTCAGCGTGAGCTGATGGATTACAAATAAAAATAGGAATTTTTCTATCTTTCATTTTTTTATATCTTCCAATCAAAACACCAATTCCCGTACTATCCATAAAATCAAGTTCTGAAAGGTCAATAATAATTTGTTTAAAGTTATCGTTCTGAAAAATTTCGTCTAATGTAATTCTTGTATGATAAGCAGAATGTTCATCTAATTCCCCACTGAGTAGAACATAAAGTGTGTTATTATAAACTCTATTTTTAACCAACATAATTTCCTCCTTTGACAAAAAAATGATATCACAAAAAACTCTGCAAAAAATAAGAATGCTTGTCGAAAAAGGACTATAATTGTTGACATAAAAAAAGTATTGTTTATAAAAAACAATACTTTATAATTTCGCAATAACTAACAAAAAAGTTCGCTAACAAAGCGAACTTTTTTAGTTTATTTATGCATTTACCCAAGCAGAGCCATTCCAAGTGTACATTGTTATTCCATCAGTTAAAATTGCACCTTCTTGAGAAATATAGCCACTTGCTCCATATCCCGTCATAACAGATTGTGTAAGCTTGCTTTTTGCGTCCTCAATTTCACCAACACCAACTTTTATTCTAAGTGTTTCATTTGAAGCGAAATCGCTTGTCCCTACAACCGTTCTACTATCACTCCAATCCACTGTTGTCGCATCAATTAAATTGCAATTTACATATGTTAATGTTGGAAAATCAAAATAACTTGAACTTATTATTATACCTGACAAACCATCTTCTCCTGGCTGATTTGTAAGTGATGTTACATTTTCTGGTAAATATATATACCCCAGTGACGACCAATTTACACCTGCAATGTTTAATGTAAAATTAGATATATTAGGTATATTAGTTCGTTGTACATGAACCGCTCCATTTGTTGTATCGCCGATTGTTAATGTTGTTACAGTGTCAGACAAATATAACACTGGAACTGTATCCTCAGAATTACTTCCTTGCTTTAATGTAACGCTTGTAGTACCACTGAGAATAACTATGTTTTCTGATTCAAATCCTGTTAAATCTAAATTTAATGTTCTACATGTAGAAGGTATTACTAATGTACTTGGTTTTTGAGGCAAATTTTTATATGTTGTCGACAATCCTGTTATTGTTGTTGTACCAACAAAATAACTTGAATTCACTGTGAACTTTTCAACATTAAAATCTATTGTAATATTTGGAACCGGAGCTGTTGCAAAAGCATCATTATTATTTAGTGTAATTTCCATTCTATAAATCTTTGAATTACTTGATGTAACTGTTCCCGTATATGCATTTAACACAAACCCTGTTGAATAATTTTCATATATGCGAATACATTTATATAACGAATTTGGATCTCCACCACTATATGTGGACTTGGCAAAATTAGACATTATTGTTTGAGCATTTGACTCAGGATGAACCCAAACACGACTCCTTGTATAATTAGTAAATGTTGTCTCAAATACTATTGTCATTTCATCTTCTGTAAATATTATATCATTTACATTCCAATTAGCTGCACTTGTTACACCATCTTCTAAGTAGAAGCCATTCTTTGATGTTGTATTTTGAGGTGAACCGTCAGCATAGGGTGTATATGTATATGCTGTAAAAGATTCTTTCACTGTTGCTGAATCTACAGTCGCTCCTTGCTTAAATGATACATCTGCCTTAACCAAAACATTGTTTGAATTATATGTTACATTGGATTGCAAAGAACCTGCAACCTCAACTCCCCACGTTGTGCCACTCCAAATTGCAAGAACATTATTGTTTTCATCAACAAGTTGAAGCTTGTTCGCCATATATGTTCCACCTACTATTGCACTTGTAAATTTACTTGTTGCAATACTTAAAAATTTTTTATTTATAACTATATTGGTCATTAAAGGATAATATGTATAAAATGCCTCATCAGTTATAATTAAATTTTCAAAGTCAACAACAGACATATCAATTGTAGACAAATCTTTTTCGTATGCTATAAGTTCGAAAGCTGCTTCTAAAATACTATTCACCATACTGGGCAACTTTATATATGTTAAATTGTGACATCCCTTAAAAGTTAGTGAGCCCACAGTAGATAAACTTTCTGGTAAATTAATATTAACCAAACTAGCACAATCCATAAAAGTGCCTACCAACTCCGTTAAGTTGGCTTGTATATTAACATATAAAAGATCATAACACATTTCAAAAATGTTAGATCCCAAGTTGATCACAGAATTTGGCAATTCTAGTCTAACAATATTAGTCATCCCAAATGCAATTGAATCTATAGTTGTAACAGAATTAGGAAAATGAATACTCATCAATTGACAACCATGAAAAGCAGAAAAGCCAATTTCTTTCAGTGAATTTGGAAAACCAATAGCCGCCATGCTATGCATATTATTAAACATATCATCACCAATATTACTAACATTTGCAGCAAAAATCACATATTTGGTATTAACAGAATTTTGTTTAGTAGACAATTCATTATCAGATGTAGATGTAATTACATTTCCTACACTATCGCTATTAGGAATTATCAAAACTCTTGGAGTTTGACCATTCATACTTTGAAGAACACCAGAAGAATTAGCCGTAAAAGTAACCCCACTTTGTTCTGTGGCATATTTAGAGCCAGAATTTAGAAGCTGACTGGTTTTTTGAAGGTCAAAGGTTTGGTTGAATGTTGTTGATGCTGTGCCTGAACCTGTGTACTCATATGTAATTCTATACTCAGCAGTATCACCCGATTCAATTCTTAAAATTGCAGAAACTTCCTCAACTATTTCAACATCTGTTTGTGTTAAATCTTTAGTTGGAATAAAGCTAAGTGCCTCATTAGAATTGTTTTTAATTATTATTCTATATTGAATAAATTTATCAGTTGATGTAAAAGAAACACTGCTTGGTGACCAAGGAGCAATTTCTATAACATCGTTTCCTGTTGTATATTCTTCCGAAGTTTTTGCAAGAGTATAACTTTCCTGATTGGTTACAGGCTTAACCCCCAAATAATCTGGTCCCCTATACACCTGTGCAGAAATATCATAATATATTTTGCTAGGGTCGTAAGATAATGTACCACTAATAGAAAAATCTACTACAACAGCTGCATATACACCGACAACTAGCATTGCCAAACAAATTAAACACATACTTGCTGTGATAAATATCTTTGACCTTTTCATAACTCTCCTTCAATAAACATTATTTTTGATTTATTTTACAATTTTTTAATATTATATGTCAAACTTTTTTTACAATTTTAGACAATATAATTCAATTTAATTCTCAACGCTTATATAAATTTAGTATATTAAAAAATCAACTTTTTAATCAAAAAAGATAAAATGCTTTAATTACATATTAAAATAATCATAAAAAAACAAAGTTTGCATTGCAAACTTTGCTTAAAACTTATTTAAAATTAATATTAACTCCAAGATGCTCCATCATATTCTGCAAGAATTTCACCATCTTCATTTATTAATGTTAACATACTACTTAAAGTTGTCAATTTTGATTTGACAAGTGTTAAATTGGCATTATTTGATATGTATATGTTACAACTTGCTGGATAAAAACCATTATCAGACAAAGTAATTTGATTCCAATCAGTTTTTGTCATATCTAATTCATTAAAATAATACCCAGAAAGTGTTAAATTTTTAACGCTATACGGAATATTCATTTTTGTTACAGGGCACTCGCTATAAAGATATATTTTATTTACACTATTAGGAATTTTAATTTCACATGGTTGTGTTCCAAACAAGTCCGTTATTTCTTTCAAACTATCGGGCAAAACATAAATTGTTGGACTTGTTGGGTTTGAAGAATAGTCATAATAAAACATATCATCAAGTGTTTCAAGTTGAGCGTCAATAATGACAGTCTTAATTGTACTAGCATTTGGATAATCAAAAATGCACCAAGGTCCATCAGAAGTCATTTCATTCCACCCTTCAGATGTAATTTCTACACCATTGATTTCTCTAGGAATAACAATGGTTTCTAAACCCGATTTATTAAAATTAATTTTTGTTAAAACTGAGCCTTCATTTTCAAAAGTAACATATTCTTTCTGAGCTTCTATTAATGCACTTAACTTTTGCATAGTTAACGAAACACTGAAATTTACAGGATTTAATGCCGTTGAAGAAGTGCATTGAAATGTAAGTGTATAATCTGCAGTATCATTAGGAGCTATGTTTAAAACATCAGATAATTCTTCCGTTTTTATTACTCCTGTAATATTTGTCAAACCAGAAGAAGATACTGAAATTGACTCATCAGACAAATTCTTAATTGTTACCCTGTATTGAACAAATTTTTGAGTTGGTAAAAAATATACAGCACCAGGATTCCAAGGTTCTAATTCAAAATTCCCCGTCATTTGTCCATCTTCAACTATGTAATTCATAGTTTTTTCCATTGTATAATTTCGAGAATCATCATAAACCGGTTCTAAATTATATGCAGTTGAACCACGATATACTTGTCCTGACATTTCAACATAAACACCTTCTGGATTGAATATTAATGAACTATTAATTTGAAAATTAACTAGCACAGCAGCATACACACCGATTGCCAACAATGACAAACAAATTGTACACATCGCTACACTGACAAATATTCTAAATCTTTTCATAAAACTCCTACTTTGTCTATTATTTTACAAATTTAGATAATTTATGTCAAATGAATTTAAAAAATTTATCACTTATTATGATAAATAAAATACCTTATTATCTATTTACTGAATTTTAAGTTTTTACTTTTTAGTCCGAAAAAACTGTGTCAATAAAAAAATCGCTGTAAACCTTTGCTTTAAAGGATTACAACGACTTTTATAATGGTGGGCAGGGATGGATTCGAACCATCGAAGTCCTGAGACGACGGATTTACAGTCCGTAGCATTTGACCGCTCTGCAACCTACCCATCTTGGAGCTGGTGATAGGAATCGAACCTACAACCTATTGATTACAAATCAATTGCTCTACCGTTGAGCCACACCAGCACATTGTCCTTTAAAGGACAACTGAATTAAACAATTTCTTGTTTTTCCCTTTTTGGTGCCGCGGGGCCGGAACGCACCCCCGACACAAGGATTTTCAGTCCTTTGCTCTACCGACTGAGCTACCGAGGCAATTTTAGGGGGTATGTTCGCAAATTAGTGCTTTATACACTAATTTGCTTTTCATCTTTTCAGATGAAATTGCTTTTTCAAGCAATGGCGATTCGGATGCGGCTCGAACCCACGACCTCTAGCGTGACAGGCTAGCGTTCTAACCAGCTGAACTACCGAACCATATTATCTTGTTTGTGGTGGGCCATCAAGGACTCGA
>CALVNP010000007.1 GCA_944349805.1 uncultured Clostridia bacterium | reverse complement strand
AATATACTAATGATTTTAAAGAATCTTTACTTCAATTGTATAAATGTAATAAACCAGAGAATTATTTTTTAACACAAGAAGAAAATATGCAAGCAGAAAAAATTTATAAATTTGTAAATTCTTTTTCTCATAACAATTCATATTTTAACGATGAAGAAATAAATTCACTTATTGGTGAATCAAAAAATATAGTTAATGAAATATTGGCACTAATAAAAAAGACAGACATAGATCATTATAATGGTATAATTAAACAGATTAAAGGCTTATAATTAAAAATAATAATTTGGGTGTTAGGATTGGTTGTCAGTCTCTCCGCCAAACAATTGTCGTTTAAACTCAAACGGCAATTTTTTTATGCTTTTATCACTTCTTAGATTACTATTTTTTTATAAAAACAATCATTCTTGACAACTTTAAACTTATAACTTGTTAATATTTTAACTAACTACGAGCAATTCAATATTTATAATTGTATTGCTTTTTATTTATGTTTGATTTTTATAATCCTTTATTATACCTTTATATTAATCATATTTGCTGTAAAAAAATATATTAAAAACTAAATGCTTAACTTACTTAACTTATTTTTAAAGTTTGACATATTTAATAAGTTATCATATGATTATTGTATAAAACTATTCTACTTGGAGGTTTTTATGGGAAAATATATAGTGACAGGAGCTACAGGACATATTGGAAATGTTATTGTAAAAAAACTATGTGAAAAAAAACTACCAACAAGTGTACTTGTCCTTCCTAATGAAAATTTAGAGGCAATACAGGGATTAAATGTAGAAATACTTGTCGGAGATGTGACTGATAGGGATTTTATTTTTAAAATTATAGACTCTGACAGCATTGTAATACATTTGGCAGGCATAATAGACATAGGTTTAACTCCACCAGAAACCGTTTATAAAGTAAATGTTGAAGGCACAAAAAATATTGTAGATGCTTGTGTTGAAAACAAGGCAAAAAAATTAATTTATTTAAGTACTGTACACATTATTGATCCTAAAGAAAACGGCGATATTTTAATTGAACCAACAAAATTTGATAAAGATAAAGTTGTTGGTACTTATGCAAAAACAAAATTGGTTGCCACAAAATATATTTTTGATGCTTGCAAAGAAAAAAATTTAAATGCTACGATTTTGTATCCTTCAGGAGTTATTGGACCTTACGATTACAAAATTTCAGAACTGGGTCAAGTGATACTAGATTATATGAATCATAAGCTTATTGCTTATGTTAAAGGAGGTTACAATTTTGTTGATGTTCGTGATATAGCTGATGCTACAATTTCTGCTATAAACAACGGAAAAGCTGGAGAGGGTTATATTTTAAGTGGACAGTATATGTCTTTAAAGGAAATGTTGATAACAATTAACAAAAAATTAAACAGAAGAAAACTCCCACCCATTCTTGCGCTTTGGTTTGTAAAAATGTTCGTTCCGTTAAGCAATCTTTATTATAAATCTCGACATAAAAAACCTGTATTTAGCAAGTACTCCTTATACACTTTAAGTTCCAACAGCAATTTTGACAACACCAAAGCTAAAACTGAATTACACTTTACACCAAGAGATGCAAGAGAATCTATTTGTGATGCTGTGGATTGGTTTATAAAAAATAAGCCTAATTTAGTAAATTTTAGCAAATTAAAAAATGCTTAAAAAAATTTTTAATTTTAAGATGTTTATGTTATTCTTTGCTTAGGGAGGATTTATGAATTTAGTTACTAAAGCTATTATACCTGTAGCTGGTAAAGGAACAAGATTTTTACCAGCAACAAAAAGTGTTGCAAAGGAGATGTTTCCAATTGTCGATAAACCTGCTTTAATGCTAGTCTTACAAGAATGTATGAAAAGTGGAATTAAGGAGGTTTTAATAGTTCTCTGCAAAGGTAAAGAAAATATTATAGACTTTTTACAAAAGAACGAAAATCTTGAAGAAACTTTAAAAAAATGCAACAGATTACACTTACTTGATGAAATAAATGAAATTATTGATAATTTAAAAATTGATTTTGTATATCAGAGTATAGAATATTCCGGCTCAGCAATGGCTGTATGGGCTGGTAAAGAATGGGCAGAAAACAAACCATTTGCCGTTTTATATCCTGACGATTTAAATTATACGCCAGAAGGAACAATTCCTGCAATAGGACAATTGATTGATGCCTATAACAAATATCACGGTATGATTATAGGGTGCAAGGAAATCCCTGAAGATGAAATATATAAATATAGCGCTTGTAAAATTGAAGAAAAAATAAACGACAGTTTGTATAAAATCAATCAAATCATAGAAAAACCAGCAAAAGGGACACAACCATCTAACATATCTGGGCTTGCAAGATATGTTATGCCTGCAAACACCTTTGATTATATTGAAAAACAATTACAAAATGCAAATAAAGAAGTTGAAATTGGATTAACAGATACAATGGATATGATTATAAAGGACTCTCCTTCTTATGCAGTTATTATGGATTCAATAAGATATGATACGGGCGATAAACTTGGATATTTAATTGCAACAGTTGAATATGGTCTGAGAAATAAAGAGCTTGGTGAAAAATTTAAAAATTATTTAATATCTTTAAATTTATAAAATAATAAATATTAACATTTTAAAAAATAAAAATTATTTATTCAACAATTTTTATTTTTTTATTTTATTGATTTTTTTAAAAAAAAATTATAATATATAACCATATGAAAAATAAAAAAATAAAACCAAAAAGAAAATGGTTTTTTAATATTGTAAAAGGGTTTATGAAACCGTTTGTTGGGAAGATTAAAATAATAAATGAAAACGATAATTTAGAACCAGCTTCAATTTTTCTATGTAATCACGTCGGGGCAAGAGGTCCATTTAAACTTGAATTTAATTTCCCTGTTGATTTTCGATTTTGGGGAACCTATGAAATGTGTGGTGGATATATAAGCAGATTTAAGTATTTATACAATACTTACTTTATACAAAAAAAACATAATAAAAAGTTTTTTGCTTTTTTAAAAGCATTTATTATCTCACCTATAAGTGGTATGTTTTATAAAGGTCTTCAATTAATACCCACATATCCAGATTCTAGGTTTTTAAAAACAATCAAGTTTTCTGGAGAAATTCTTAATAATGGTCAAAGTATTGTTATTTTCCCAGAAAACAGTTCAGATGGATACCACGATGTTTTAAAGGAATGTTATGCCGGATTTTACACTTTGGCTAAATATTACTATAAACATTATAAAAAGAATGTAAAAATATACAATATGAGATATGAAAAGACAAACAAGACTTTATATATCGAAAAAGGCATTACAGTTGAGGAACTTTTAAAACTTAACTTAAAAAATTCTGAAATTTCTGAGTATTTTAGAAACAAAACAAACTCTATTTATCAAAAACAAAAGAAGAGCATTTAGCTCTTCTTTTATAATGTTTGTTCTCTATTTTTATCCTTTTCTTTTTGCCAAATTATATATTGAGAAAGACCACTATCTCCTGAACTTATTTCATTATTAGTTCTATATATAGAATAGTCTATCGCTTTTAAAATTTCTGAGCTTCTTTTATTGTACTTTCTTATTAAAGCTTCTAAATCGTTTGCATTCATTCCAACATTTATTTGTAACAAAGGTTTTTGTGGATTTTCCTTGTTGTATTGTTCAGCAAACATTCTTACAGCTTTTTTATACTTTGCGTATATAATTTTTTTGTCTTCATCTGAAATTCTATCATTAACTTCAACATTATTAAACACACCATATCTCTGATCTCTGTTTATATACAATGTCGATTTTGCAATAATATCTCCTCTTTCATTTCTTATAACTAAATTTTGAACATCTGGGTGAACTATGCTTGCTTTCATTATTCCATAACCGAACCCCTGCAAATGAGCACAACAAGTACAAAGTTTTCCCAAAATAAAATTTACGGGATCACTTTTCTTTAACCATTCAAATGTATATTGTTTATTTGATAAATCAATCAAAACCCCTAAAATTTTTTTGTTTAATTTTTCAATCTGATCTTTATATTTAGAAATTTGAATAAAAACATCTTCTTCTTTAAGATCTTCCAAAAGCAAACTATCTCTTATATTTTTTTCTCTTCTTTCCCTATCAATTTTTACTGCCAAATCAAAACTTTCTTGATTAATAAAATATGGAAAAATTACATCTGATATTCTTCTATTTGTTTCATTAATTCCTGTAAAATGTTGGGCTAAAAAGAAGTCTTTAAATTTTTCTACTGTTGGCTGTAGTTGCCTTTGAGATCCCTTGTTTGATGTATTGCCTTTTTGAAAACTATTAAAGTCGTTAAAACATTTTGATATAAAACCAAATTCAATAGACTCCTCAACCATTAATTTTTTAAAATTTTCTTTATTTAGAAAAAATTTAGTAAAAACAGAATTAAATTCACCAAATTTTAAAGTCCTAAACATTAAATTCATTTCTGATAGCAAAAGTTCTTTCGTTTTGATTTTTTCAAGTAAAAACTCTCCAACTTTTTGTGCATAATCCACAGTTACAACCTGCACTTTACCATTCTTTGATTTGTGTATCTCTTTTACAGGTGGCAAAAATCCCCCCAACACAAAATATATTTTAATAAAGGCACGCACATCTTTTTCTGCTATACCATCAAAATTAAATTGTTTAAAAAATTTTAAATTCTTATTTTTAACAAAATAATTAAAATCATCTTTTCCCAAATTTTCATAGAGATATTGATATAAAATTTTATATACATTATTTTTCTTTATATCTTGTAAGATAATATCTTTTACTTCATAATTTGATATAAGAATATTGATGATATCTGCATTATCTTTATTAATTTCTACTATTTCACCTTTAATGTCTTCACCTTTTGATAGATATATCTCACCACCATTTTTGATTAAATATTTAAAATTGATAAAGTCAAAACTGTTAGCATAAACCTTTTGTATGTTATTCGAAAATTGAACTTTGGAAAGCATTCTACAATTTTTAAACGCATTAGTATGAATTTGCTTTACACTTTCAGGTATTTTTATTTCTTCTAAACCATAACAGTTACAAAAAGCCCCACTCATTATAAATGATAGCTTTTCAGATAATTTTATTTTTTTTAATGATTCACAATTAGTAAAAGCGTTCACATCTATAATGGTTACACTGTCTGGTAATTCTATGCTTTGCAATTTTTCACAACCAAAAAAAGCACTTGTTCCAATCTTTTTAATATTCTTACCTAAATTTATTTTATGCAAATAAGTGCAGTCAAAAAATGTTGCTCTTTTTATTTCTTTTAATTTTTCTGGCAATGTAATTTCTTTTAATAAATCACATCCTAAAAAGCAAGATTGCCCAAGTTCTTCCAAGGAATCAGGCAAATTTATTTGTTTAAGTTCACGACAATCTCTAAATGCCGTTTCTCCAATTTCTATAACACCTTCAGGCAAAACAACTTTTTCAAGATCTCCACACCTAGCAAAAGAATCATCACAAATCTTTTTTAATCCTTCTTCAAATATAACTGTTTGAATATAAACATCATCATCTATAGATATATCAGTGGATTCAATACCTTTAGGAGCAACAAATACACCATCTTTAACATCTTTTCTATTTATTTCAATTAATGTATTATTTCTAATTTTCATAATATCACCATATTAAATTTAATTTTATCATTTTTTTGTAACTTTGTCAATGTTGATAATATTTAATATTGTTTGAGTATAAAAATGTATAATATTTATTATAATAAAGAAATGTAGTTTTAAAAATAGTTGACAATATTAAATTAATGTGTATAATTATTAAAAACAGTGATGAAGAAAAGTAACACAATCACTTTTTCACAGAGAGATGGATTAGCTGAGAACCATTAAAAAGCTTGTGCGAAAGAACACTTCGGAGTTGTTCTTCTGAAAAATTATTTTAGTAGGAAGAATCGGGTCTGCCCGTAATAGCTATATTTAAAGTGGGAATTATTTCCAAGTTAGGTGGCACCGCGAGTCATTCGTCCTAACGCAATTTAGCGTTGACGGGTGACTTTTTATTTTATTTTTAAGGAGTTAGTATGAAAATTAAACCAAACATTTATAGAACAAACACTTGTGGAGACTTAAACGCATCAGATGACAAAAAATCAGTTGTCTTATCAGGTTGGGTTGATACAATTCGTGACCACGGAGGCATTACATTCGTAGATTTAAGAGACCACTATGGGAAAACACAATTAGTCTTTTATACACTTCCAGAATTTAAACTTGTTAAGGAAAGTGTTATAAGGGTTGAAGGAATTGTTCGTTTAAGAGAAAAAGATCAAGTAAACGATAAAATAGAAACAGGCGAAATTGAAGTTGTTGTTAACAATACCGAAGTTTTAGGTTCTTGTCAAAATTCACTTCCTTTTGAAATTTCTGAAAGCAGAAAAACAAGTGAAGAAGTTCGTTTGCAATATAGGTATTTAGATCTTAGAAACAAAATTATGCAAGATAATATAATTTTCAGGTCCAATGTTATCAATGATTTAAGGCAAGAAATGAGAGCACTTGGTTTCAATGAGTTTCAAACACCAATTTTAACAGTATCTTCCCCAGAAGGAGCAAGAGATTACATTGTTCCAAGCAGAATTCATCCAGGTAAATTTTATGCTCTTCCACAAGCACCACAACAATTTAAACAACTTTTAATGGTTTCTGGAATGGATAGATACTTTCAAATTGCCCCCTGTTTTAGAGATGAAGACGCAAGAGCTGACAGATGTCCAGGAGAGTTCTATCAACTTGATATGGAAATGAGTTTTGCAACTCAGGAAGATGTTTTTGAAGTTATGGAAACGGTACTTCCTAAAATTTTTGCAAAATATGGAAAAAGTAAAATTGCAGAAGTTCCATTTCCAAGAATTCCATACAAAGAAGCTATGGAAAAATATGGTACAGATAAACCAGATTTAACAAATGCACTAGAGATAAAAAATATTACCGATGTGTTTAAAAATACCACTTTTGGAGCATTTAAGGACAAGATTGTAAGAGCAATTTGTGCACCTGCTTCAAGTTTGCCAAGAAAAGCGTTTGACGAACTTACAACATTTGCAATGGAAAATGGAGCAAAAGGACTTGCGTGGGTAAGAATTAATGAAGATAATTCTCTGTATGGTCCAATTGTAAAATTTATGACAGAGAGCGAACAAAATGAAATGATACAAAAAATGGGCGCAAAAATTGGTGATGTGATATTTATAATTGCTGACAAATATGAAGTATGTTCTAGGATTTTGGGCTTGCTTAGAACGGAGCTTTGCGAAAGATTAAACCTTCTTGAAAAAGATGTTTATAAATTCTGCTGGATTGTGGACTTCCCTATGTACGAATATGATGAAGAAAATGAAAAAATAGATTTTTGACATAATCCATTTTCTATGCCACAAGGTGGTCTTGAAGCATTAAATACACAAAATCCATTAGATATTTTAGCTTATCAATATGATATTATTGTCAATGGTGTAGAGCTATCATCTGGTGCAGTTAGAAATCACGATTTATCAATTATGTTAAAAGCTTTTGAAATTGCTGGATATTCTGAAACAGACATAAAAACAAAATTTTCAGCACTTTATAACGCTTTCAAATTTGGTGCTCCACCACACGCAGGGATAGCTCCCGGTGTTGATAGAATGATTATGTTACTATTGGAAGAAAAAAGCATTCGTGAAGTTGTTGCATTCCCAATGAACAAAAAAGCTCAAGATTTAATGATGGGAGCGCCAGGAGAAGTAACAGAAAAGCAATTAAGAGAAGTTCATATTAAGCTAAGAACTAAACAATAAGGAGTTGATATGAAAAAAATTGATTTTATCGAAGCAAAACGACTTGCTTCTTTATCTGCTTTAGACTTTAGCGAGGAAGAGTTAAACGCTTTTGTTCCAGAATTCGAAAAAATTTTAGATATGGTAGAACAGATTAAAAATTGCAATACGGAAAATGTGGATTTAACATATTCCACTCATAAATTAAAAGATTTAAGAGAAGACAAATCAAAAGTTGGAATGTCGCAAGATGAAGTTTTGTTAAACAGTCCTAAAAGTAAGAAGGGGTGTTTTGTTGTTCCACAGATGTTGGAGGATTAAATATGGAGTTTGAAAAATTTACACTTTTAGAAATTGTTAATATGTTAAAGAATAAAACAGTTTCAAGTGAACAGTTGACAAAATATTTTATATCAAAAATAGAAGAAAAAAAATCTTTAAATGCCGTGTTGGAAGTTTTTGATGACGCAATAAATTTGGCAAAAGAAGCAGACAAAAAAATTCAAGCTGGAGAAAATGGCAAGTTGTTGGGAGTTCCCGTTATTATTAAAGACAACATTCTTTATAAAGGTAAAAAATGTACTTGTTCATCAAAATTTTTAAAAGATTATATTGCGCAATACAATTCAACAGTAGTAGAAAAGATACTTCAAGAAGGTGGTGTCATAATTGGCAGAGCTAATATGGATGAATTTGCTATGGGTGGTTCAACGGAAAATTCTGCTTATGGAATAACCCATAATGCTCTCGACTTTGACAGAGTACCTGGTGGATCAAGTGGTGGAAGCGCTGTTGCCGTTGCTGGTGGCTTATGCCCTGTTTCATTAGGTACAGATACGGGTGGTTCTGTAAGACAACCCTGTTCATACAATGGAATTGTTGGAATAAAACCAACTTACGGAAGAATTTCAAGATATGGAGTTGTTGCTTTTGCAAGCTCCTTAGAACAAGTTGGTCCAATGACTAAAACTGTGAAAGATAATGCATATATGTTGCAAATTTTGTCAGGAAAATCAATAAACGATGAAACTTCGGCAGATATTCCTGTTGAAGACTACTTATCACAAATTAAAGGACAAATAAACGGATTAAACATAGGAGTCTGTAAAGAAGTTATGCAGATGATGAGTGGTTTAGAAGTTGAAAAAATATTTTTGCAAGTACTTGAATGGTTAAAGAGTAATGGAGCAAACTTAATTGATGTAAGCTTACCAAATTTTGATTTATGTCTTCCCTGTTATTACATTATTGCTCCGGCAGAAGCAACCAGCAATCTTGGAAGGTTTGATGGAATTAAATATTCAACAAGAAGCGACAAAGCTGAAAATGTTGACCAAATATACACAAAAAGCAGAAGTGAAGGTTTTGGCAAAGAAGTTAAAAGAAGAATTATGCTCGGAAACTTTGTTTTAAGCTCTGGCTATTTTGACGCCTATTACAACAAAGCAAAGAAAATCCAAATTAAGTTAAAAGAACAAGCAAAAGATATTTTCAAAAAATGTGATGTTTTACTTTTTCCTACAACTGCATCAGAAGCATTTAAGCTTGGAAGTAAAACAGACCCTGTAAGTATGTACAAAGAAGATATGTTTACCATAACAGCTAACATTTTAGGCATACCATCACTCACCTTACCATTTGCAAAAGGCAAAAGTAATCTTCCTCTTGGACTTCAAATAATGGCTAACAATTTTGAAGAGGGTAAAATTTACAACCTTGCCGATTACATTGAAAATAATTGGAGGTGGAAATAGTATGGAATACGATATTGTTATTGGACTTGAAGTACATGCAGAATTGAAAACAGAAAGTAAAGTTTTTTGTTCTTGTAAAAATCAATTCGGAGCAGAACCAAACACAAATTGCTGTCCTGTTTGTATTGGTCTTCCAGGAGCTCTCCCTGTTTTAAACAAAAAAGCAGTTGAACTTGTAATCAAAGCAGGATTAACAATTGACTCGCAAATTAACAACATTGCAGTGTTTGAAAGGAAAAATTATTTTTATCCAGATTTATCAAAGGCATATCAAATAAGTCAGCTTGTGAAACCAATATGCGTTGGTGGTCATCTAGACCTACAAAATAAATCAGTTAAAATAAACCGAATTCATTTAGAAGAAGATGCTGGAAAACTTACACATCAGTCAGAAAATATAGGGACATTAATTGATTATAACAGAGGTGGTGTTCCCCTTATGGAACTTGTAACAGAACCAAATATAAATAGTGCTGATGAAGCTGTTGAATTCTTAACTAAATTAAGAGAAAGATTAATATTTGCAGATATTGCTGAGTGTAAAATGGAACAAGGTGGAATGAGATGTGACGTAAACATTTCAATTAAGCCAAAGGGTTCAAATATTCTTGGTAACAGAACAGAAATGAAAAATTTGAATTCATTTAAAAGTGTTCATAGAGCAATAGAATACGAAGTAAAAAGGCAAATAGAAGCAAAAGAACAAGGCAAAGAAATTATTCAAGAAACAAGAAAGTGGGACGATGAGGCAGGAATAAGCTACACAATGAGAAAAAAGGAAACATCACAAGATTACAGATATTTCCCCGACCCCGATTTGCTTGCCATTGAAATAAGCGATGAAGAAGTTGAAGCTATAAGGAAAACTCTTCCACTCCTTCCTGAGCAATTAAAAGAAAAATATGTAAATGAATATAAACTTACAGAATATGACGCAAATATCATAACAAAAGATAAATATTTAATTTCATATTTTGAAGAAGTTTGCGCTCATTATAATAATCCTAAAACTGTTGCTAATTGGATATTGACTGAAATTTTGAGTAAAATTAAGGACGAAGACGAACCAATTATAAAAATATCCCCATTAAAATTGGCAGAAATATTAAGTTTGATTGAAAATGGAAAAATAACAAGAACTATAGCTAAAGAAATATTTACAAAAGTTTGGGAGAATGACAGCGATGTTGACAAACTGGCTAAAGAATTAGGTGGAGAAATTAATGAAGACTACCTATGCAACTTAATTGATAAGATAATCACAAGCAACCCAAAAGCTGTTGCTGATTATAGAACAAGCGACACACCTGAAAAGCAATTAAAATGGTTTGTGGGGCAAATTATGAAAGAGACAAAAGGTAAAGCTAATGCAAAACTTGCAGAAGAAAAAATATTAGAAATTTTAAATAAAACACAAGGTTAATTCCCTTGTGTTTTATTTTTGTTAAAATTCAATGCTATGACATTTAATTTTTTAAATTCATCTAATAATTTTTTATAATATAATTCTGTTTCCTGTATTTTTTTGTTAATATTCTCATCGTCTTTATTTTCTAAATATTTTAATTTTAATTTTTCAGTTAATTTATTAATTTTTTCATATTTTTTTTGTAATTCTTCAAGTTTTAATAAAATATCTAAAAATTCTTCATTAAATTTTTCTTCCATAACTCCCCTTGTCGTTTATAATAATTTATCAAAAAAATATTGTTTTTACAAATATTTTATACAAAAATTAAAAATTTTAATAAAAATTTGACTAAAAACAAAAAATGTTTTATATTAAATGTATACAAAAGGAGATAAAAATGGATTGGGCTACACTATGGCAAGATATTGTAAATTTTTTTAGTGCAAATGTTTGGAATATAATCTTTTTCTTTGTAACATTACTCGTTGGTTTAATTGTTATTAAAGTATTCATCTTCGCATTTAGAAAAATTCTTAACAAAACAAAAATGGAAAAAATTGCACAAAATTTTTTAACTACAACAATAAAATTTTGTCTTTATTTAGCTCTGTTGTTAATTTTATTAAGTCAAATTGGAATACAAATCACGGGAGTTTTAACTGCAATAAGTGCAGTTTTGTTGGCTATAGGTATGGCACTTCAAAGCAATGTTGCAAATTTGGCTAATGGAATAATCATTGTTTCAAATCATATGTTTAAAAAGGGCGATTACATCATTGTAGACGGAGTTGAAGGAAGTATAA
>CALVNP010000006.1 GCA_944349805.1 uncultured Clostridia bacterium | reverse complement strand
AAAACAAGCAGATTCAAAAACACATTTTTTTGTGTCATCAGTAACAGAAGAATTTACACCACCTATAATTCCAGCAATTACATTAGGCTTAACACTATCAGCAACAACATTAAAATTTGGTTTTAACTCATAACTATTTCCGTTTAGAACACTAATTTTTTCTCCTGCTTTAGCATTCCTTACAACAATTTTATTTCCTTCAATAAAGCTTGCATCAAAAGCGTGCATTGGTTGCCCCTGCTCTACAAGGACATAATTTGTAATATCAACAATATTGTTGACACACTTAATTCCAACTGCGTGAATTCTTCTTTTTAACCACATTGGACTTTCTTTTATTACAACATCTTTTATAACTGATGCCATATATCGTGGACATAGTTCATAATTTTTAATTTCTACAGAAATATGATTGTTTATATTATCATTCTTGTCAACTTCATAATAAGGATCTTGAGAAATAATAGGTGTTTTTAATATAGCACTCACTTCTCTAGCTATTCCCTTAACACTCATACAATCAGGGCGATTAGGCGTGATATTTACATCAAAAATTACATCATCTAAACACAATGCAGTTTCGATTTTTTCACCTAAATCATACTTTTCATTAAGTATCAATATACCATATGTTTCTGCACCCCTATAATAGTCATCAGTTATTCCAAGCTCTTCACCTGAACAAAACATTCCCTCAGAAACTTCACCCCTAAGGTTAGATTTTTTTATCTTAACGCCATTAACAAGGTCTGCTCCTTCTAGAGCGACAGGAACATAATCACCAACTCTAATATTTTTAGCTGCTGTAATAATTTGTAATGTTCTATCGCCTAAGTCAACTTTACAAACATCTAATTTTTCTGCGTTTGGGTGTTTTTGTATGCTTAAAATTTTACAAACATATACATCGTGTAAATGTTCATTTTGATAAGATATTTCTTCTACTTCCATACCAGCATTAGTTAATTTTTCTGCCAATTCTTCAGGTGATATGTTAATGTTAACAAATTCTTTTAACCAATTTAATGTAACCTTCATTTCATTTCTCCATTATTTAATTTGTGATAAAAATTTAATATCATTTTCAAACATCATTTTTATTGATGGAACCTTATATTCTGTTATTGCAAATCTGTCTAATCCAAATCCAAATGCAAATCCAGAATATTTTTTAGAATCTATTCCACAATTTTCTAAAACTTTTGGATTGACCATTCCTGCGCCAAGGAGTTCCATATAACCAGATCCTTTACACCTTGGACAACCTTTTCCTCCACACATAGGACAAGTTGCATCAACTTCAACACTAGGCTCTGTGAAAGGGAAAAAAGATGGTCTAAATCTAATTTTTGTGTTTTCTCCAAAAAGGGTTTTTAAAAGTTGTGTTAAAATAGCTTTTAAATCTATCATACTTACATTTTCATCTACAACAAGTCCTTCTAATTGATGGAAAACAGGAGAATGGGTTGCATCACTATCTGCTCTATATGTCCTCCCCGGGCTAATAATTTTAATAGGTGGTTTCATAGTTTCCATTGCTCTTATTTGCATAGCAGATGTCTGACTTCTCATAATTAAATTTTGCGTAATATAAAACGAGTCCTGCATATCTCTAGCTGGATGATCTTTTGGAATATTTAAAGCTTCAAAATTATAATAATCAGTTTCAACTTCTGGTCCATCTACAACCGTAAAGCCCATTTCAACACAAGTATCGATAATTTTATTCATCACTTTATAAAGTGGATGTATTTGTCCTTGTTCCATATTTTTTGCTGGTTCTGTAATATCGATTTTTTGTTGAGATAATTTTTTTTCTAATTCTTGAGATTTTATTCTTTCTTCTGTTTCAAAAATAACATCTTCAATCTTTTGACGAGAAGTATTGATAATAGCTCCAAATTTTGGTCTTTCCTCATTAGGAATATTCTTCATTTCTTTTAGTAAAGAAGTATACAAACCTTGCTTCCCAAGATACTTTACCCTAACATCAGAAAGAGATTTTAAATCATCAACCTTTATAAGTTCTTTTAATGCTTCATTTTCTAATAATTTTACATTATCTTCCATAAACTCTCCTAACTTAAAAAGAATAGCATAAAATGAAGCAGGCAGTCAACTAATTACAAAATTTAAAAAAAATATTTATTAACCTTAAAATCAATAGATAGTATTATGCAAATAAATAGTACACAAAATATTGTGTACTATTTATTTTTTAATTTAAGCATATTTTCAGTTAATAAATTCCCAATTTCATCAAGTAGTTCATTTGAAACTTTTTTGTTTTGAAATTGCTTCATTAAAATAGGCTCCCCTATTGTTAATTTATTTCTTCTAAAAGCTTTTGGTTTTTTTTCGAGCCACATAGGAATTATCGGTGCGCCAGATTTAATCGCAATTAAACCAGCACCATTTTTTATTGCTAAAAGTTCCTCTTCTGTTTTATTTCTTGTTCCCTCTGGGAAAATAGTCAAAAGTTCTTCATTTTTGAGCACTTTTAAACAATCCTTAATAGCTTTTAAATCTGCCGTACTTCTATCTATTGGTATGGCCCCCATTTTTTTAAAAAACCAATTTTTAAATTTACTATTAAATAATTCTTTTTTAGCCAAAAAATGTTGTTTCCTAAATATTGCCGTCCCTAAAACTATAATATCTGAATTGCTGTAATGATTACATATTAATATTGCTTTACTTTTAGGGGGGATATTTTTCTTGCCTATAATTTTTATTGGATGAAACAGCCTATAAAACGGCCAAACAATAATTTGTAAAATCTTATACATATTAAAATTATCTCCTATAAAATTTTATTTAAATAAGCCAATTCTTCTTCATTTAACTCTTTGTATTTACCACGAGCTAAACCACCCAATTTTATTTCACCAATCTTGACTCTTTTAAGTAATATGATATTTTTATTGATACAAGCAAACATTCTTCTTATTTGTCTGTTAAGTCCTTCATCTATTTTTACAGACAAATATGTTCTATTCTTTTCAACTTTTACAACATCAACCTTTGCACTTGGAAGTCTTACACCATTTTCAACCACACCCGACCTTAAAACAGCACATTCACTTTCTTTAATTTTACCCTCTATTATAACAACATATTCTTTTTCAATCTCAAAATTTGGATGCGTTAATTTATATGTCAGCTCACCATCATTAGTTAAAAGCAATAACCCCTCTGTGTTATAATCCAATCTACCAACTGAAAAAAGACGCTGATTTGCGTCTGTCAACAAGTTATAAATTGTTTTTCTTCCTTTTTCATCATTTGCAGAACAAATATAACCTTTTGGTTTGTTTAGCTTATAGTAAACATATCTATTCGCAGGTTTTAGAATATTGCCATTTACAGACACAATATCTTTTTTTTCATTTACTTGATAAGATAAATCTGTTACAATTTTACCATTTATACTAACATTTCCATTTTTTATAAAATCTTCTGCTTTTCTTCTTGAACATAAACCAGATAATGCTAGGAATTTATTAATTCTCATAGTATTAATTTAATGTTTTTTTTAGTTAATGTCAAGAAAATTATTATTCCAATTTTTTATAATTTCTTTTATATTTTCTAAAATGTTAATGGACTCTACTTCTTCCATAGCATATACATTTTCTGAAAATAATAATTCGTTGTTTAAATAAATATTAAATCTTCCAACAATATCATCTTTTTCAATTGGCGCAATAACATTATCAGGCAATTCATATTCGTAAATAATCATATTTTGTTCTTCATCTGATAATGGATATGAAAAACTTTTTCTTGAATACACTTTAATACTATCTTCCCTACCATCAACCACATCTATATTTTTGATATAATTATAACTTGGAATCAACTCTACAAGCTTGTATTTATTCAATGCCTTATTTAAAAGTGTGGAACATTCTTCAAACATTAAATTACAGTTAAGTACAACACAAATAAATTCTGTTTCATCTTTTTTTGCAGAACCAACAAAACATCTACCTGCGTCATCAGTAAAACCTGTTTTTACTCCTGTTGCACCATTAAACGAATTTAATAATCTATTCTTATTTTTCAAATATCTTATTGGTGTTTTGTCATTACCCGAAATTGTACACTCCTTTGTACTAACAATTTGAGCAAAAACAGGATTTTTTAAAGCCTTTGAGGTTATTAATGCTAAATCTAAAGCTGTTGTGAAGTGACCCATTTCATCTAATCCGTGTGGATTAGAAAAAGATGAATTATAAGCACCAGCACTTTCTGCTGTTTTTTTCATTAGCTTACAAAAATCTTCTAAGTTTTCAGAAATATGATATGCTAACGCTGTTGCAGCGTCATTGCCTGAAACTAGCATCATACCATAAAGAAGCTCTCTGACTGTTAATTTTTCTCCTTTCATTAAATAAATTGATGTTCCTGGTATTCCTATTGCCCTATCATCAACATTTACAACTTCATCTAAGTTATCGCAATTTTCTAAAACTGTTAATGCAGTTACAATTTTTGTTGTACTTGCCATAGGCAATTTCTCATTTTCATTTTTGGAATATATCAATCTGTTACTTTCCTTTTCAATAACCACCATAGACTTCGCAGAAGTCGTTTCATTTGCAATAACAAAATTATTATTAAAATATAACATAATATTAAAGGACAAAAGAAGAGCAACAATTATAAGACAAAATTTTTTCATTATTTTTTATCTCCAAACTTTTCAATAATTAAATTAAATAAGTTTAAAAATGTTTGATAAGCACTTTTATTTTCAACATCAATAAATTTATAACTACCATTATTTTGTATAAGAAAACCAACAGGAGCAACCGTAATTCCCCCTCCACTTGCACCTGCCATTGGGAATGTTCCCTCCTTGACTTTTTTTAATTTATCAGCATATTCACCTCCACCAACAACAAAACCCACACTTACCTTAGAAATTGGTATAATTACTGTTCCATCTGGGGCAATAACAGGGTCCCCAATAATTGTATTGGTTTCCATTAATGTTTTAATGTTTGAAATACTTTCATCAATCAATGTGTTAATGTTTGAAGTTTTTTCTTTGTTAAATTTCATATATTGCTCCTTATTTTTTTACTTTTACATATCCTTTTTTGCTGTCTGATTTTTTTAAAATAATACTTGCCATTATAAAAGAGTAAATTAAATCAAAAATTGAAATAGATACTCTTGCTAGTAAAGAAATTAAAAAATTTTTTTCTGCATAATTGGGGTAACTATTAATAATTATACTTGCTGTGTCTTTTTGGTTTTTTATATAACCCCAAACAATTCCAATAATTATTGAAAACATAGAACTTAAAAGTGCCGTTTCAAAAGCATCACCATTTCCAATATTACTATGAAACTCTAGCTTTTTCACTTTAATCTTATCTTTAATTTGTACGGTTAACTGTTCTAGAAGTTTTATCTCTGGACCAATTAAAGATATCTCTACTTGTTTAGCATCATTTTTTGTCCTAATAATTAAATATTTTCCCTTAATTTTGATAGAAATTGTAGCAAGAGTAAATAACCATAATTTAATTGAAAAAAAACCTACATTTTCTTCAAAATTGTATGAAAATCTAGACTCAATAATTATTGGTATTGTAATTATAATAAACAAAAATAGTGGTATTAAAAGCCATAGACTTTGCATACCACTATTATTCTTTTTTATAAAAATTTTATTCAATTTTTAGGTACTAAATTTAGCATTTCATCTAAATTGTTTGAATTTAAATATGTATCTGGGATTTTCCCTATAATTATACTTTCTGTCAATAAAATTTGCGTAGTTGTGTGAATTTTTTTTGTAGTAGTAGGAAGAATTAAATTTACATCACTCTCAATAATTAAATAAATTTTATGACTAGTTTGATTTATTCCTGCCGAAACAAACTCTGAATAATATTTAGAGTAAACTGTCCCTATAGGTGACATTTTAATACTTATTTTAGGCCCTAAATCTGCAAGTATTGGTAAACCTGTAAATGAACCTATACCAATATCAATGCCATCTTGACTAGCATTAATTAAACCCTCCTGCGCTGATGATAATAATTCTTTTGAAAGCAAATTCATTTCAAATGCATTTGCAGTTATCAGCTGAACATCTCCATTTTCATCTTTAATTATATTTACAAAATTATCATACACTATTTTATTTTTTAAAACATCATACACTGCATTTTCAATCGCAATTTGGGTTGTTGCCTTAACCTTCGCTTCAGATGAATCTATTATAATAGGATTTACAACGAAATGCATATATAATAAAATTGTAGCAATAAGAGCTATAATTATTGCCAAAGCAATATAAATTTTTGATTTAATTGTTTTTGTTTTTTTAGTATAAACAACCACATATATTTATATGCTAATAAATTAAAAGAAATTAAATTTTTTATCAATTATTTCTTCAATTCTTTCATTATAATCTTTTAAAAATTTTGGATTTGCCAATCTTTCAACACGATTTTCTAAATTAAAAATTCTTTTAGATATTGCTCCAGCTCCACAAGCAATAATGCTTAAAGTTTCTTCCATACTATCAATATTAAATGTACAAACTTTTCCTTTTTTGCTATACCCCACATTCTCTAGCCCTTCAGCTTGATTTTTCTGTCTGTACAAATAATAAGGTTCATAACCATCATCACTTAATTTTGTATAAGCATAATCAACCATTTTGACTATATTCTTGTGATTATCAGGAGGATTATCAAATAGTAAAGAACCGTGTTTTAATGATAATGTATGAACTGTTACATTATCTGGATTTAATTCTAAAATTGTATCTACAGTTTTTTTAAATGTTGGGAACTTTTCTCCTGGTAAACCAGCAATTATATCCATATTTATATTAAAATTAAACTGCAAGGCGAGTTTGT
>CALVNP010000005.1 GCA_944349805.1 uncultured Clostridia bacterium | reverse complement strand
TATGAATGCGTTTCTCTATCAAATGAGTCACAATAGAAAATCACTAATAGTATAATAACATAAAAAATATTTATTTTCAATAAAACTTAAAAAATAATTGCTAAAAATTTACATATATGATAAACTACTAAGCGTTTAAAAGGAAATAATATTTTATGAAACTATCTAAAATGGTGGGGGAAAGGACAAAAGAAACTCCAGCAGGTGTCATTTCAAAAAGTCACGAATATTTGCTAAGGGCAGGGTACATAAAACAAGTATGTAATGGTGTTTTTTCTTTATTTACTCCAGCTCTTAGGGTACAAACAAAAATCATTAATATAATTCGTGAAGAAATGAATAAAATTGGGGGACAAGAAGTTTTGTTTCCTGTTTTAATGCCAAGGGAATTATGGGACGAAAGTGGAAGATATTCATCAATCGGTAACGAAATGTTTAGATTAAAAGATAGATCTGATCACGATATGGTTTTAGGTATGACACACGAAGAAGCAGCATTGCACCTAGTAAAAAATACTATTAAAAGTTATGATCAATTGCCTTTTATGATATATCAAATTCAAACTAAGTTGAGAGATGAACCAAGAGCAAGGGCAGGATTAATTCGAGTAAGAGAATTTATTATGAAGGATGCGTACTCTTTTCACACATCAAAAGAAGATTTAGAAGAGTACTATAAAATTGTAAAAGAATCATATTTTAAAATTTATAAAAAAATGGGCATGAAAAATGTTGTAAGTGTAAAAAGCGATTCCGGAATGATGGGTGGAAAAATTGCTGATGAATTTATGCTTATAACAGATATTGGAGAAGATAGCTTAGCTGTTTGTGATAACTGTGATTATAGTGCAAATGTTGAAGTAGGTGAATCAATTTTAGACCGATATCCAAGTGAAGAAAGACCAACAGAATTAGTCAATACAGGAAATTCTCAAACAATTGAAGACATTTGTAAACTATTTGATATTAAGCCTTATCAAACTTGTAAGGCAGTATGTTATTACCTTGCAAAAAGCAAAAAGTATGTAATAGCATTTATTAGGGGCGATTTGGAAGTTAATGAAATTAAATTAAGAAATATTCTTAAAGAAGAAGTTGTCCCAATCAGCATAGACCACCCAAAAATTATAGCAGGATATATAGGACCAAAAGATTTTAAAGAAGATGATATTATAACAATATATGATATCTCATTGAAAGATGAAAAATGTCTAGTGGTAGGCGCAAATGCTAAACCATATCATATTAAAAACTTTTCTTTTAAAAGAGATTTTATTCCTGAAAAATTTGAAAATATATCAAAAGTTAAAGAAGGACAGCATTGTACAAAATGTGGGAAGGGTAGTTTAAAAATTGTTAGAGGAATAGAAATTGGCAATATTTTTCAATTGGGTACAAAATATACTGAAAGTATGAAAATGACAATCCACGATGAAAATGGTAAAGAAATCAATCCTATTATGGGTTGTTATGGCATAGGAGTTGGAAGATGTCTTGCTAGTATTGTTGAAGAAAATTGCGATGAAAAGGGGATAATATGGCCATATAATGTTGCTCCTTGGCACATTTATTTGTGCCCTTTAAGATTAGATGATGAAAAAGTCTTAAAAGTAACTGAAGAACTATATAATAAATTACAAAATTCAGGATATGAAGTAATTTATGATGATAGAAATGTTTCAGCAGGGAACAAATTTGCTGATAGCGAATTAATGGGCATACCTATTAGAATTGTAATAAGTCCACGCTCTCTAGAAAACAATAGTGTAGAGATAACTATAAGAAAGACCGGGGAAAAGATTTTCTGCGAGTTAAGTTATGATAAAATTTTAGAAGAGCTTTGTAAAATAGTTAAAAAGATTCAATAATAAAAAGAACACAATTGATGTTGTGTTCTTTTTATGTAAATATATACAAATATTGCAGGGGAAATTAGATTTTTATACTAAATTTTAACCAAATATATATTCATAAACTATTCGCAAAAGACAGCTTTTGCGAATAGTTTGCCGTAAAAAACTAAAAAAATTTTGTTTTTTTATAGTCTTAATTCCAAACCATTTTTTTAAATCTTTTTATAATTACATATTGATAAAATGTCATTTTTGCCTTTATTTATAAGGTACTATGCAAAAAATAAGTACTATGCAAATAGTACTATGCAAATGCTTGACAATTTAATTTATATTTTGTATCATTAATTTTGATAAGAAATACGATGATACATTTGATTTTTATTGTGTTTAGGAGAAATATATGGAAATAAAAGAAATTCCAAGAGGTCAATTATCAACTATAATATTGTCTACTCTATTAGATGGCGATAAATATGGTTATGAAATCATAAAAGATATTGAGACAAAATCAGATGGTAAAATTAAAATTAAACAACCCAGCTTATATAGTAGTCTAACAAGAATGGAAAATCAAAAGCTCATTTCATCTTATTGGAGAGATAGTGATATTGGTGGTAAACGACATTATTATCGACTTACTGATTTTGGAAGAAAGCAAACTGAACAATGGCAAAGTGACTTTGCAAATTCTAATTCTATAGTTTCCTCACTTTTTAAAGATGGAGAAAACAATGAAAACTTTGTATTAAAAGATGATGACCCAACTCCAAAATTTTTACAGCAAGAAAATTTATTTAAAGCACAGGATATTTCTTTTGATAAAAAAAGTGCAAAAAAACAAGAAGATACTACCCTACCAGACCAAATCAATATTTTTGAAGTACCAATTAATCAAAACAACATTATTGACCAGCCTGTTGAAATTGAAGAAAAAATTCTTCCACCACCAGAAAAAAACTATAATGTATACAAGGATTTATCTCTTTTAAGAGACAACCAAAATATTTCAAGCTTCGCAAGCAATCAAAATTCTGAAACAAATGATATTAAGGAATTTGATAACAACGCTTCACAAAATGCTAATAAATCTTATTTTGAAAGTACAAAAATAAGCGAAACTAATCCTGATACAGAATATAGTTATGATATTGAAGAATTTGATGGTAATGATGATACTGAATCTTTTTTAAATCTAGCAAAACAAAAACAAGAATACGATAACCAAGATTTAAAGAAAGAAGTTATTGAAAACGAATACAGTTCAATAAATTTTAACAATAACAATGAAACCAACATTCCTAAAACATTAAATCTTGATATAAAACAAGAAGATGTTAAAGAAAAATCTGAAGGAATTTTCATTCCTAAAACTGATGATGAAAATAAATCAGAAAAAACCACAAGTAATAATGAAGCAAACAATAATCTTTCTGAAGAAAATTTAGTTGAAACTAAAGACGCAGGTATTTTTATCACAGAAACACCAGATCCTGATTCTTTACCAAAAGTTAAAAAAATACAACCAGCAAGATTTAATATTGTGGGAGAAAGTCCATTATTTAAATTTTCTCCTGCTGAAAATAAGTACAACGAACTTGTTGAAGATTTATACAAAAAAGGATTTAATGATAAATCGTCAGAAGGATACTTATCTTATTCAACTCTTGAAGATTATTATAAAAAAATTGGACTAAAATTTTACCCTTATAAGCAAAAAGATATGTCAGAAAATGGTAAATCTGGTAAAATTGAGAAATCGTCAAATGAATTTATTCCTATTAACAAAGTCAATTTTTATAAGTCAATCATATACTTAGCATTAATATTGTTTGAAACTTGGCTTACATATTCAATATTGTCATTAGTCGGGGCAAACCCAAACCATATATTTTTGTATATTATTATTTCGTTAATTGTTGTTGGAATTTCAATTTATATGGGGATATTAATGTATAAAAATCCAAACAAGCAATTACCGAAATATAATATAGAACGAAAACAATTTCTTATTAATTTAGGTATAACATTGCTGGGCATATTATTAGTATTTTCCTTTAATATGCTTTTTGGTTTTAATGGAGAAAATTTTATTGATTATTCCACAACAATTGTTTTACCAATTATATTGCTATTAAACATTCCACTTTCTACATATATAAATTTTGTTATGAACAAAAAGTTTTAAAAAACACGGAATTTGAAGTGAACCCCGAAGGGGTCACTCAAAATAAAAAACCACTAGGAAGAAATTTTAGATTTCTTCCTATTTTTTAATCTCTTTGTATTGTAAAATTCTATCCAATCTTCAACTAATGCTTGATATT
>CALVNP010000004.1 GCA_944349805.1 uncultured Clostridia bacterium | reverse complement strand
TTCGTCCATTGAAGTTAAAACAGAAACTCTGCCTTCGTTTTCAATATTTATGTATAGCGGAAGTTTGAATCTGTCTGCTTCGTTTTTAATCATAGAGACAATCGAGCTTAAGTCGTTGAACTCTATTTGTGAAGCTTTATCTGTTTGTCTGATTAGTTTTAAGTCTTGATTGCTATACTTCTCTCCGTTGATTTCTACAATTCTGATATTTTCTTCAATTATTTTTTGAATATCTCTTACAATGTTTTCCATTTTATAAATTCTCCTCTTCTTTAATTTCTTTTAATTCAACAAATTTTGTTTGGTGGACTTCGCCGAATAGATTTGCTTGTCCGTCTTGTAAGCCAGTTATTTCGTAACCAGCAATTTTGCCGTTAATGTTTTGAACTGCCATTTGTGTATAAACAGCAGATGTAGGGCTTAATTTCTTTTTTACAATAGTGTTTAAACTAACCGCATTTCTGTTATTTATTGGTGTAATAGTTATTTCTACTGTAAGTTTTCTTGGCTTCTCGTCAGTGTTTGGGTTTTTAATATTTTCCATAACTTTGATAAGCTCGTAATTTATTCGTTCTGTCATAGCTCCGTTTGCAAATTCAAGAACGCTATTCACTTTTTCCATAATTGCCTCCATATAAAAGCTTTTTATATTCCATAAGCTTTTTGTTTAATTTTTTTAAATTTCTTTTTTTAATCATAAGAGCTTGTGTAGCCCTTAAAGCCCAGACTTCGTCTCGTGGATTTACTTCTTCGCCACGCTTTTTACGAAGCTCTAGTATTTTATTTTCTTTTAGCTGCATACGAATTTCGAAAATATCTTTTTCGAGCTTTTCTTTTTGTTTTTCAAGAGCAATCTCTTCGTCGTACAACATCTCGTCGTTTATAAGTTTTTCTTCTTCCATTTGCTCTTGATATTGCCTTTCTAATTCTTCTTCCATACTTTCTCCTTAATCACTTTCACTTGTGAAGATTTTATTTTTATTGTTTTAAATACAGAATAACCTTTATCTTTCTCTTCATAATCAACACTAGATATATCATAAAGAGCAACCATATCTCCAACTTCTGCATTGAGAGTTTCCCATACTGTAACTTCAGCATTTAGAATAGTTCCGTCCGGCTTCTTTGAATACAGAACTAAAGTTGTAAAAGGTCTGCCGTCTGGCTCATTCTTAAAAACTCTTAAAACTTTGTAGGTGTATTCTTTTTGTTTTGTTGATTTTATAAACATTTTAAATTCCTAACTTTTTAGCTTTATTGCTTTTTTCTTTTAGAATCTTGTCTCTAAAATTGTCGCCTTCGAGTTTTATAACCCTTGTAGCCATTTCGTTTATTCTTTCCATAATTGCTTTATCCAGACTAAACGATTCTGCAAGTTCTGGAATAGAGTAGTTAGAGCTAAATATTACAGAATTGCCATTGTTGTATATAGCGTTTAAAACTTCAAGCAATACTTTTTCTGTAAATTTCGCAGTGTTTGCGTTATTTTCTCTGCCCAAAAATTCCTTTCCTAAATCGTCTATAAATACAAACGACATCTTGCTTAACATATTAACAAGCTTTGCTTGACCCATAGCAGAATCGTTGCCATAGCTTTGTTGTATTTCTGCAATCATTTTAGGAACAGAAGTATAGAAGCAGCGATAACCTTTTTCAACTAAAGCGTTACATAAGCAAGCCATTAAATAAGATTTTCCAGAGGAGTTGTCTCCGTAGATGTATAATCCAATTCCTTCTTTTAAGACTTCAGCTGCATTTTTCGCATAATTAACACACTTTTTATAAGCCTCTTTGTTATGCGTTGTTATTTCTGCAGTTGAGAATCTGGCTTCTAAATATTTCTCGCCTATGGCAGAGCCTTTTTGTCTAGCTCTAAAATCTGTTATTGCTTTTTGTCTTTTTTCCTCTTCTTCTCGCTTTTTTATTTCTGCAAGCTGACACTCACATTTGCCTCGCATTAGAACAACTTTGTCGCCATTTTCAAATTTATAAAATCTTGGCTTTTTACATTTTTTACAATAAGGGTAGCCGTCTTTGTCTGCAAACTCGTCCTCTTGCAATTCTTTAAAAACCAGATTAGGGAACACCTTGTCTAAATCAAATTCCATAGACTATTCCTCTCTTTGATACTTTGAAGCAACAGCAATTTTTGTAGACTTGTTTTCTACTTTGTTTCTTTGCTCCCAAGTTCTAACGCAAGCTTTCCAATCTTTCATAGATTGATTTCCGACTTTCCAGCCTTTAGACTCGTAGAAGTCTATAAACTGTTGAGCGTCTATGTTATTTTTTCTGTTTAAGCAATATTCTTTAACTTCTTCAAGTGTTGGCTTAACAAATCTTTTACAAGAGAGAGGAGCTTCAGCGACCTTCTTTTCTATACTACTCTTAACTATACTATCCTTACCTATACTATACTGTGTATCCAGCGTGGATACATCTTGTATACGCTCTGTATACGCCTTGTTATCGTCTAGTGCTAGCATAGTTTTTTCTTCGAGATATACAGTTTCTTTAAATCTGTCAGACTGTATGTAGTTATGAATTTTCCAGTGTTTAATAACAATTATTCCGCTTTGAAAAGTTAAGATAAATCGTTTGCTAGCTAATATCCTACAATCGTCGTCGCTAGCACCAATCATACGCTGTATTTTTTTAGGATTATTTACAAACCCTTCGTCGTCAGCTCTCATAGCTAAGTGAAAATACAACGCTTGTGTTGATAGTGGCATATCTAAAAATGCGTCACTATCAATTATTGTTTTTGCAAACATTCTTCTTTCTGCCATATCATCCTCCTAGAAAGGCAAAGTATCGTCGTCTACTGGTGTTAGTTCTGGTTGTTCTCCAGAAGATTCGCCGTCTCTTTTAGCTCCAATAAATTCCACTTGTTCCGCCACCACTTCTGTTACATATCTTTTAGTGCCGTCGTCAGCTTCATAATTTCTTGTTTGGAGTGTTCCTATAACAGCTGCTTTGCTTCCTTTTTTAAGATATTTGTGGCAATTTTCAGCTTGAGTTCTCCAGACAATAATGTTTATAAAATCTGCTTCTCTTTCGCCGTCTGCGTTCGCAAATCTTCTTTGAACGGCAAGAGTGAATCTTGCAACTTTTATTCCACTATTTGTTTCGCTCAACTCAACATCTTTTGTTAAATTGCCAGTAAGAATAACTTTATTCATTATCTCCTCCAAACAAGCCGTCCAATTCGCCCATAAGTAAGGTTTTTACAAGGTTTTTCTTTTGGTCTGCTATAAGATTCGTCATAGCCTCTATACTATTAAATCTAGTTTTAATATCAGTTTTTGAAAATGTATAACAAGCAATAGCAGTTTGGTCTTCTTTTTTGTTTTTTATAGAGTTTAATACTCCAGCAATAAAGTCTGTATCTTCGTTTATTAACTCTCTTCCAGTGCCATTCTCTATAACTTTAATGTTGAAAGCTTTAAGGTTTTTATCTTTATTGCTTTCGTCTATTTTTTCAAATCCAGATTCATTAAGGATTGTTCGTTTTTTTACTTTCATAAATTACCTCTTATAAATTAAATTTTCTTTATCCCAGTTAGGATATTTCTTTTTTAAATAGTTTTCGATATATTCTTTATAATGCTCTCGCATATCTGTCATATCGAAGTTGTAGTGGCAGTTTTGACATAAAGTAACAATATTTTCTTCAATTCCAAGACCGCCTTTTGCTCGACTTATAAAATGTGCGTTTGGCATAGCTCTTACACTTCCGCAGTAAATACAGTGTTGTTTATCTCTTTCCCAAACAGCTTTTTTAACCCTTGTTGGTATATCACAAGCTTTGCTTCTTTTACTTTTCATACTTTCTCCTAAACGCTTCGACTTCGCTATCTCTAACTCCATTGTCGTCAAGTTTTTGTAAAGTGTTTATAATAAGCTGATACATTTCTTTTGTGTTGTATTTCGAAGAGCCTATATAACATTGATAGATATTAAATTCTTTAGTTCTTCCGTCTTTTGTTTCGACATTTCTAGTTCCTTTAAAGCTAATAGCTCTAAAGTTTCTTCTTAACGAATCTTCAACTTCTTTTGGAGCTAATATAAATTCACTTGCAACATTTGCTTCTTCGAGCATTAAGCAATATGTTTCTTCTACAGAAGTTTTATCTTTGCTGCCGTTTATTGCTTCAGATAGCTTTGTAAGCAAAAACCATAATGCAGCATTTTGTTCTATGCTTCGCCTAGATTTATAAGGCTTTATATCAACTTCTAAAATTGTTTCAATCTTGTTTTTTTTCAGCTTTTTGTTCTTCAAAAGCCAGATTAACTCCCATTTTATCTACGCCTTTAACAACAAAGCTAACAACATAGTCGCCGTCTTCATTGATATACTTTGAAGCACGACTGGCAATAAACTTACTGTTCATTTGAGCCGTTATCTAAAGCAGACATCAATTCGTCAAATTGTTCGTCTGTTAGGGAGTTGATAGCGATTGCTTTTTTGTATTTTTTCTTAACCCACTCTTTTACTTGCTCCATTGAAAAGCCGTTTTTCTTTGCTAATTCTTCAGCTTTTTTATATTTTGACTTTTCTTCAGCTGGTTTTGGTGGTTGTGCCGGTTTTGGATTTTCTTTATTTTGCGTTTTATCTTCAGTATGAGTGTCTGGGTCTTCGTCGTCAGTTGGAACGCCTAAAGATTTTAACAACACATATCTTTCAGAATAAGTAAGTCCAGAGCCGAAAGCTTTAGAAATATCGCCTTGCTCTCCGTAATATTGCCAATCAACTCTTTGTCTTTCTTCCGGATTTTCTGCATTTATCCACTCGTAAGTAATTTTACCGATAACAATAAAGTCTGTTTTTTGTCCGTTGCGAGTAGTGTAGTTATATGTTTCGTGATGTTGATGTTCTGTAGCAACCGGTAGTAATAAAAGTTGTAACTCTTCCATTTTTTCTTTAATTGCAGATAAAATCTGTGTTCCAGAGATATATGTATAAGAGCCAGAGCCTTCTGTTTTTGCGTCTTTAGTAAAAGTTTTTACAACCTTTTTGACTTCGTTAATTTTTTGATATAAGTTAAGAGGTTTTAGTTCTACATCTTTTTTTGCAAGTTTTTCAACCTCAACTTTCGCCGTATCTACAGCTTCTTGTTCGATTTCTTTTTTTGTTGCCATAATTTCCTCCTATTTCCAATCCAATTCTTTTTTGCAGTAGTAAACACTCAAGCAAGCTTTAAACATTTTGAAATATTTATTGATTGTAGGCTTGTTAATGACCTCGTGTTTAAAAGGCTCGTCTTCGTTTCTGCCAATATTTAAAATTAAAATTTGCTCTACCTTGTGTTTATTTTCAGTTAATAAATTCGCATAAGAGCTAACTTGCAAGAAGTGTTCGTTGAAAATGCCTTTACCAGACTTAAAGTCAATTAAAGTGTATTTGCCGTCTAGCTTACAGTAGAAGTCAAGCGTGCCGCCGTATTTATGCTTTTCGCTTACAAACTTCTTTTCGTTGAAGATAGGCTCTATTTTATGAGCTTGCTCCCACTCTAAATATTTGTTGTAGCCAATAGTTGCCATTTTTACATCAAATTCCGAATAGTCTTCGTAGTCTTCAATAGGATTGCCAGTGATATGAGCTTCTACCATAGCGTGAATAAGTGTGCCAATCTTTGCTGCCTTATCTGTATATTTTGTTGAGTCAATTCCTTGTAAGCCTAAATTATTAGCCCATTTTACAAGTGCTGGTTTGTTTAAGATTCCACAAACAGTGGTACTTCCCGGAACAAGCGTTCCGTCTGCAAGATAATATCTTGTATGTGCTTTTGTTTTCTTTTTCAATAAATCTGCCATTTTAGTTTTTACCTCCAATACCTAAAATTTCTTTTGATTCTTGCTTTTGTTGTTCTGAAGCAAAATTTTCTCTGTCGATTTTTTCTTGCTCCGCTATCCTTTCGTCATAGTAGTCAATCATTTGAATAGCTGCATTAAGATTGCTTACTGCTTTTTTAATAACTTCACGATTGCAATAATTTTGATTGTTAAGAATCTCTTTAAGTGCAGCCGTGCTTATCTCTGCGTCGACACAATAAGATTCTCTCGTTTGAATAAGTCTCTTCATTTCTTCACTTGGTTGAACAATGCAGTGTTCTGCCATTGTTGGTTGATTGTTTTCTGTCATAATATTTCTCCTTTCTTGACTTAAAATTTTAATTTTGTTAAAATACTGGTGCGATATGTAACTATTTCGCTGGGCTGTTTTCGTTTGCGTCGGAACAGTCTTTTTTTATTTTTTCTAGTAGTTGTCTGTAGCAGTCTCTTATCCAATCTGATAAATCCTTGTAGCCAAGCTTCTTTAAATTCTCTCTTGCAAGCCACTTGCAAGCGTCTCGTGGAAGTCTGACACATAAATTATAGAAGTCTAATAATTCTGCTTTCTGCGTTGCTTTTTTTGTTGGTTTTTTGTGTGCTTGCTTATAATAAATCTCTTCGTCTTGATAAATATCTGATATTTGACAATCTAAAGACTCGCATATTTTTTCCATTTGGACTGGAATAGGAAGACATTTATAATTTACAAACTTGCTTATCATAGGCTCGTCAGCTCCTATTTCTTGTGCTAATACTTTAGCTTTCTTGTGCTTTTCTTCTAGCACTTCTTTTAATCTCAAGCTCTTTTACCTCCTTTTTCAAAATTTCTTCTTGCTTTTTAAACTCTTTAAGGTTGTTTTCGTCTTTATAAAAGTCTGCAACAGCTTTTCCTAAAGATAAACCCAGCAATCTGTTTTCTGTTGGAGTGAGTTTGAGAGTGTTCGACTTCGCTTTCAAATCTAACATATTTCCTCCGTTTTGTTTCTTTTACGAAACTTTTGTTGCAAAAAAAATAGCAACAACTTTTTCTTCTCCTAGAATTTTTGAAAGAGCTTGTATTTCTGATAGCGTAAACTCACTAACGCCGTTTAGCTTTTTACTCATAGTTGGAGTAGACAAATTAAGCATTTTGCCAAGCTTCTCAAGAGTTAAGCCGTTTAATACAAGTTCTGATTTTAGAAGATTTTTATCAAACATTGTTACCAACACCTCCTTTTGTATTAAGTTGTAAAATGTTTCTTTTACGAAACTTTACGCCTTAATAATATCAAAGGGAAAAAGCATTGTCAAGCATTTTACGAAACTTTTTTTAATTTTTTCTAAAAATTGTTGCGAAATGCGAAACTTTATGCTATTATTATAGCGTAAAAGGAGTGTTAAACCTATGAAATATAACGAATATATCAAAAATAGAAGAATTGAATTAGGGCTAACATTAGAAGAAGTTGCTGCTAAAGTTGGAGTAACTAAAGCCACTGTTCAAAGGTGGGAAAGTGGACTTATAGCAAACTTAAGAAGAGATAAAATTGCTACTCTTGCTAAAGCACTTGAAACTTCTCCAGCTTTTATTTTGGGTTTTGATTGTGCCAACTTTGGAACAAACACTGGAATAATTGGCGACAATAATCACAATAACCATATAACTAACGCTAAAGCTTTAACTCCTATCCAGAACGCCATAATAGCAGTATGCTCTACTCTGACAGAAGAGCAGCAAAGCGATGTATTGTCTTACGCAACAAAATTATTAAATAAAAAGGACGGTGTATAATATGCCACATTTTATAGCTGTTATTATATTTATAGTATTTATGATTCTTATGTTTGCCTTTGCCTACCGTTATGAGAATATCTTGCAACTTGTTATTTCGCTCTCTATTGGCGTTATTTGTGTTTGTGCTGGTATTTTATCGGGAGCTTATCTAATCTTCTTTATATTAGCTGGATTTTGTTTTGTTTACGCCGGTATAGTTTTTTATGATAAGCGACCACTAACAAAAAGGAATCATAAAAAGAAAGATAAGGAGAATAAATGAAAAAAGCCGTAATATATGCAAGATTTAGTTCGCACGGTCAAACAGAACAGTCTATTGAAGGTCAATTAAGAATCTGTTATCAATACGCAGCAAAACATAAGCTTTGTATTATAAAAGAATATATAGACAGAGCAAAAACAGCAACAACAGACAATCGTCCACAATTTCAAAAGATGTTGCAAGACAGTTTTAATAAACAATTTGACTATGTTTTAGTTTATTCTGTAGACAGATTTGCCAGAGACGACGAAGATTATGGTGCAGATAAAAAAATACTTCGATTAAATGGTATTAAATTATTGTCAGCAACACAAGAGACTTCTGTTAATCCAGACGGAACAGAAAACATAAACGGAATTTTAACTGAAGGAATTTTGGTTGCTTTAGCAAAATACTATTCTCGTGAATTATCTCAAAAAGTTAGAAGAGGTCAATTTGAATCTTTAGAAAAAGGAACTTTTTTAGGTGGATATATGTTGTATGGATATAAAGCAGTCGCCGTAGAAGGTCAAACCGGCAAGCGAATTGAAATAAACGAAGACGAAGCTGTAGTTGTAAGAAAAATATTCGATATGTATGCTACTGGCTCTACAGCTAAAGAAGTTGCAGCACATCTTAACGAAAATCAAATAAGAAATAGGCAAGGTCGTCCATTTTGTCCTAACTCTATTATGAATATGTTAAAAAACGCCAAATACACTGGACTATTGAATTACGGTCAATACACAAAAGAAAATTATTATCCCAGAATAATTGACGCCGAGACTTTTGTGGCTGTTTCGAATAGAATTGATATAAACAAACGCTCTCCAGCTCGTATGAAAGCTTATGAAAATTATAGATTGAGTGGCAAATTATATTGCGGATATTGCAAAGGTCTTATGACTGGAGAATCTGGAACAAGCAAACAAGGAACGATTTATCACTACTATAAATGTTTTACAAAGAAAAAACATAAAGATAAGTGCAATAAGCTGTCTGTTCGCAAAGACGCTCTGGAAGACTTGGTTGTAAGCTTGGTATTAAATAATATTCTTGCAGAAGATAAGATTTTAGATACTATAGAAAATGTTGTAGAAGTTTATAACTCTTCGCTAACAGAAAGTGCAGAACTTAATATCTTAAGACAAGATTTGTCTACCACAGAAAAACATATAGCCAATATGTTAGAAGCTATAAAAAACGGAATTTTTACAGAATCAACTAAAACAGAGTTAGTAAAACTAGAAAAGAGAAAAGAAGAGCTTAATAAACAAATAACAGTTGAGGAAACAAATAAAGAAGAAAAGCTCTCAAGAGAACAAGTTTTATTCTTCTTTAAGAGCTTTGTAAAATCCGAATTGAGCGACGAGGCAACAAAAACTATTATAATTGATAAGTTAGTTAATAAAGTTATTCTTTACGACGATAGGATTATTATTATATTAAATAATAGTGATAATAATATAGACGAGTCTATAGAAAATCTGGAGGAATTGTGTTCAAATTTACCACAACTCTCTCCGCCAATTGTGAGCAATCCGAACACTTTGTGTTTGATTGCTCCTTTTTATTTTCTATGTATTCAATTTCTTGTGATATATCTGGCTTTTCACTTAATTTTAATTGTTTACTTTTATCGTTTGTAATATTATTATGACATAAAATATTCATTAACAACAATCAACCATTTCTTTACCAAGTGAAACTGATAAGAACAGCTTATCAGTTTTGTTTTTTGTAATAATATTACTCGTGAATATATTTTATGTGTAATTTTTAATCTTACTATAACTCACTATTAATTGAATATTTTAACTGATGAGTGGTATTATTTAAATTATATTTTTTTACAAAGTCTTCCACTGTTTTATTTCCATAAAGAGTTATGTCCTTTGCATCAGATGAAAATATATTTGTAATATTTGCATCTTCATATAAATCTCCCTTTATTATTATTTGTTTTAAATTCACATCGCTATAAAATAAATTGCTTTCCAAAGAGTGTATGTTTTCTCCTATAACCACACTTTCCAGATAATAGTTACCTGCAAAGCACCAGCTTGACAATGTTACAAGCGAATCGGGTAATATGATTTTTTTTAATGTTGGTGAATTACTAATTGCGAGAACACCCAAACTTTTCAGACCTTCTGGCAAATTTATTTCTTGACAACTTAATCCTGACAATGCGTGATTCCCAATATCTATTATTTTATTTCCACTATATTGTATTTCAACAATATATGGAGCTTCATTGCTTGTTCCCGATGGCCAAAACAAAAAACTTGGAATATTTTCTACATTTTCTCCAAATTCAACATTGATTCCATACCACATTCTACCTGTTTTATAAAAAGTATAATTATCCCCATTATTAAAGTTGATTTTATCATTGCTTAAATTTTGCAAATTTGTGCAATTTATTTTTATATTTTCCACATATTGCAAGTTATAAAATGCATATTTGCCCAATTTGGTTACATTTTCTCCTATTACTATTTCATTTACAAAATCTGAATAAGCACACCACTCTGGCAAATTGTTTATTGTATAGTCTTGCATTTCTCCACTACCGTATATATTTAACACTCCAGAATTTATGTCAAATTCCCACTCAACCTCATTGCTTATTCCACTAATGATTTCTTCATCTATTTTTTCAACATATTCAAAAATATTGTTTGGAACTGATTTTATCATTTTTGATTTGACAAACGGAATGGTTTTTTTAGATATATTTTTATTGTAAATATACCCAAGTGGCACAGTTTGATTATTGACAAAGGTATTGTTTTTAATTTGTGGCATTGACTCGTCATCACAAGCATACAATGCAAGCATCTGTTCAGAAGACATATAAAAAGTATTGTTTTCAATTTGATAAGTATCAACAACTTTATTTTCAAACTCTGAATCGTGCACCCAAGTTTTTATATGAGCTGATTGACCTTTGTCTGTCCGTGTTTGAGAAACTCCACATCCTGAGTACCTTAATATGTTATTTTTTATAAAAAAAGATTTTATATAAGAAGATTGTTTATCTTGCAATGTGGATTTAGAAATATTCCAATATTCAATACTATAATTACACCTTTCAACAACATTGTTAGTTATTTCCACGTTTTCAACAATTGTACTTGATGTATTTGCCGTATATTGAAAAGTTATACCAGCATCATAGATTTCATAGATATAATTATTATCAACAACAAACCCTCTTTTTACAGGATAACCATTTGTTTCCTTTACTTGACCATAAATTTCAATCGCATTCCCGAATCTTACATTGTTTTGATTTTGTCTAGAACCCCCAATAAACCCAAACTCACAATTTGTCACAGTTAAATTTGCAACAGTACCCGTTCCTATTCCGTGATTACCTGCAAATACAATTTTTAAATTGTCGACTACAAGGTTTGTTTTGCCATAAATTCCATTTATGCCAACTGCGAACTCAATTTTATCATACTTTAATTTAGGATTAATTTTGGAATAAACATAAACATATTTTCCTGTATTGTTACCACTGCTTGCTTTTCCACTATGATAAAACTCCAATTCATTGTTTAAAACATCGGATAGTATCAAATTTTCTTCAATAAAACTTTCATCAAACGATATTTTTTGTCCTACTTCATAAGAATAATCACTAAAATATTGTTTGTTTGAGAGAGAATCATCATCTTTGAAAAACCATATAGCACCAACATCTTCCTTTATTATTTCACTAAACATCCAAATATTTTCTTCCACACAAGTCCAATCCCCTTCGACTGAAGCATCATAAGGAGAGACATTTATAATTGGCTTTTGTTTTGACTCATCTCCATAAGAACCCAAAAGTATATTATTTTTACTTATGGTGATATTTCCACGAAACTCATCTCCTCTATTGAATAATACACAATCTCCACTTTGAATAGTATCAACAAATTCCGATTGTAATTTTGAAAGTGTTTTCCAAGCCGTTTGTGGCGTTTTTCCATCTGCATTGTCATCACCATCATTTGAAATGTAATATATTTTTCCAGAAATCGTTTTAGTATTAGTATTGGAAGTACTTCTTATTTTATTTATTCTATTAATTGTTTTATCATTTACAGATAATGACATTTCATTATTAGTTTTTATAGAAAAGTACAATAAAAGGCCAGAAATAACTAAAATTAAAATAATAATCATTCCCCAAATTATTCTATGTGTTCTTTTCATATTTCACCTTTCTTGATATTTTTTTACAATTAATGAAAAATTAATAAATCTATAACAAAATTATATCAGTTAAAATTAAGCAAATCAATAAAGTTTTATAATTTTTATAATTATTTAAAATTATTTTATTGTTTTTTCAAATTATGCTATCATATATTAATAAAACAAACAATAAAGACAAATATATTAGAGGGTTATATGAAAAGTTTTTTAAAAATTGTATTTACTTTTGCAACCATATTAATTGTTTCATTGATAATAATTGATATAGTATCCATTAAAAAGTTTTTAGGAATTAGTTTTGCAACTATTACTTTCTATGTATTTATTGCTTTATTTATTGTTTATTTAGTTGCTTTACTGACCTTTATTATAATTAACAGAAGAAAAAAAATTATAGAGATTGTTGAATTTAGTGCCCCAAATGATATGACACCTGCTGATGCTGGATTTGTTATAGATAAAATTGTTGATAATAAAGATGTAAGTTCTCTGCTTATATATTGGGCACAAAAAAAATATTTGTCAATAATAAATCAAAATGAAAAAACAATTATTTTTAAAAAACTCAAAAACTCTGATGAAAATATGAAAGAATATGAAAAAATATTTTTTGATACGATGTTCGCAAAAAATGATGAAGTAAATCTAAATCAACTCCCTGAAATAATCTCTCCTATTTCCAATCAACTTGTATATAAAATTAAAGAAGAAAACACTCAAAAATATTTTAGTTCAAAAGTTACAAACATTTCTATATGCTTTACTTTAGCCATTACAAGTGCATTAATTTTTATTTCATATTTTCTTGGAAACGGTGGAAATTTTTCTATTTATTGTGGATTGGTGATTTTCTTAATAAGCACTATCTTTTCAAAAATTTCTAGTAAAGTTTATACCGATAAAAGAATAAAGGGAATTATTCCATATCTTTCTGGGATTGTGTTGTTCTTAATACTTGCTATTATAAATTTATTATTTTCTTTTACAAGTTTGTATTCAATAATATTAATAAGTGTTGCAAGTTTGCTTTGTCTTATAACTTATATTTTGTGCCCTTTAATTGAATACAGGAACGAAAATGGTAAAAAAGTTCTTGGAAGTTTACTAGGTTTAAAACATTATATTGAAGTTGCTGAAAAAGAAAAAATTGAAAAATTGGTTCAAGATGAACCAGAATTATTTTATTCTGTTTTGCCTTATGCCTATGTTTTAAATATTAGTAATAAATGGATTGAACAATTTAATTTTGTAAAAATTATAGACAAAAAAAATAAAAAAGAATTGTATTCAGCAATTGGTTGTATTCTTGTGTTTTGTGTTTTGGGAGAAAGCTTTTCAATTTTAAGCGATTTGTTGAGTAGTTTTAAAACTAAAAAGTCGTAAAAATAAATAATGTTTTGCTAATAAACATTTGAATATTTAAAACTTATATGCTACATTTTAAAGGGGCAATATGAAAGATGTTTCAATTTTAATTGAAGATTATAAATTTAATTTTAGAGTTTGTGCACTTATTGAAAATAAAGGGCGATATCTTTTAGAGAAAAATATTAACACAGATTTTTTAAATATGCCTGGTGGAAGAGTACATAGTGGAGAAAATACTTATGACGCTATTGTTAGAGAACTCGACGAAGAACTTGGTCTTAAAGATATTAAACCTAAGCTTATAAAAATTTCAGAGCAGTTTTTTGAATTTAATAATAATAAATATCACGAATTAAATTTTGTCTATTATATAAAATTAAATAATAATAATGATTTGTGCAAAAAAAATAATTTTTTAAATAAAGATAATAACGATGAAACAATGTTGTGGATAAAGAAAAAATATTTAAAAAATTATAAAATATTACCAGAATTTATTTATAAATTAAAAAATTCAAATAAAATATCACATTTAATTTTTAGTAAAATTAAATAAGAAAAAACACCATATTAATATGGTGTTTTTTCTAAATTATTGTGTTATTAAATCATCTTGTTTCACTCATAGATTTTTCTGAATCTCTGAGCTTTATTGTTTCTTTATGAATTGCAATAATTGTGGTGATTTGATTTTTTAAATGTGAAACCTTGTTGAAATCAAAATTTCCATTTTCATCTTTATTTTTTAAAATTTCTTCAATTGCATCTTCTTTTACAGCAACAAACAAACTAGCAACAACTCTGCTTTCCCTTAACCTTTTACTTGCATACGCAAAAGCTTTTGCATTGTTATTTACGGCAACTGCAACAACTTCCATATCATCACCATAAATATTAGCAAAATGTTTTAACATAAGCCCGTTGCTTTTCACCATTTCCAAGACAAGTTTTTTGTTCACATTAATTTGTTCCGTTGCAGATTGATTGACAAACTGCGTATTAGAATTTTTCATAATTAAAATGATTACCGTCCTTTATTAAATATTATAATAATATTTAATCCTTGCAATTATGATGATTTTTTATAAAAATGTCAACAGTTTTTGACAAATTTTATCATAGTAAAGGAGCAAACATTCTAAAAATTATTTGACCTATTTTGTTTGTAAAGGGCTTTTTCTTGAAATATGTCATATCTATTGGTGTGGAATTGTTTATGTCGTTTTTGATGATATCAAAACATTTAAGCAAAGTTTTTTTATCATACAAAAATGCATTTATTTCAAAATTTAACGCAAAAGAACGGTTATCAGCATTACAAGTACCTACACTTACACAAGTATCATCAATCATTAAAAGTTTTGAGTGTAAAAATCCATTGTATAAATAAACTTCTGCTCCACATTCTACCATTTCCCTTGCAAACGACTGTGTCGCCAAATATACAAATTTTTTGTCTGGTTTGCTTGGTAGCATTATAATAACCCTAACATTGCTCTTTATTGCTTGCTTTAATGCCGACATAAATATATCATCAGGAACTAAGTATGGCGTTTGGAGCACAATATAGCGCTTTGCTGAATTTATCATTTTAATGTAACCATCTTTAATGTAATGATTTTCGCTTTCAGGTCCACTTGTTACAATTTGTGATACCACATTTCCACACTTTTCAATTTTGGGGAAATACCCACGCATTACAAGTTCAGTTGAAGAAATATGCTTTTTTTTGCAAAACAACCAATCATTAAAAAAAACATTTTGTAAACCATAAACGGCATTTCCTTCCAATCTAATGTGAGAGTCTCTCCAAGGAGAAAGTTTCTTTTTAAGCCCCATATGGTCGTCTCTTAAATTGATTCCACCCGTATAGCCTATTCTCCCATCAATAACAACAATTTTTCTGTGATTTCTGTAATTCATTTTAAGATTTATTAGTCTTATACCAAAAAGTGGTGGAAAAAACTCGGCAACTTCGCCACCTGCCCTTTTAAGTTTTCTAAAAAATCTTCTAGGTGCACCTAAACAACCAACACTATCAAATATAAGTTTTACTTTTATCCCTTGCTTTGCTTTTAAGCAAAGAATATCCATTATCTCTTTACCAACGCCCTTGTCGTCAAAAATGTAATACTCCATATTGATTGAATGCTTAGCACTTAACAAGTCTTTTTTTAAAGCTTCTATTTTTTCCTTACCTGAAACATAGAAATCCACATTATTGTCAAAATATGGCAAACTTTTTGATGCTCTTTGATTATATGAAACTATTTCTCTTTCAGAAGGAGACAACTCTGGCAATTTAACCAATTCTTCCCAAATAAAGTTTTCGTATAATCCCTCATAGAGCATTTTTCTTTTTAACATTCTTTTTGTTTTTATGCTGAGTCCACTTCCAAAAATTATATAAAACAAGAATCCCAAAATTGGAACAAATGCTAAAATCACAAGCCACGAGATTATAACCTCGGGCTTGCGTCTTTCTATTAGCATCATCATTCCAATAAGAATAATGTTTACTATTAAAATAATAAGTGAAATGTATTCCATAAACTCCTTAAATTATATTGCTTCATTTTTGGTAATCGTATAAGTATAATTATAGCCTTCACCTGTTACTTTATCAAAGGAGAGAAGTTCACTTAAATCTATTTGTAATTCTTCACCTTCAATAATCTCTAATTCGTAAATGCTTCCATTTGAACAATCAATGTTATAAGTTCCAACTTCATCAACTGATATTATTGTTCCGTTGGAAATTAAATTATAATCACTTACATCAAACTCAAACACAATGTAACTCAGTGAAGAATCTTCATTTTGTCCAGCAGTTGTAACCTTTATAAAACTGTATTTATTTGTTTCCGTTTTACTTTGTAAAAGTATGTAATCTCCAGTTTGTACGGTATCTGTTCCATCAAAATTACTTATATCTTTCTTCGTAAGTTCTACAACTCCTGTTTCACTTCCTATTAATTGTGATATAGGAACCAGCTCATCATCTTTTAAAACCAATATGTTTTTATTTTCTTCTCCCAATTTATACACATAGTAACCTTGTGCCATCGTTATTGAAAGCTCGTCAGAATAAGCATATATTTGATCAATAGTATAATCTAATGAAAATTCAAAACCAACAAAGCTTGCTCCATAAATCGTTAAATCAGAAGCTGTTACTTTTTGAATTTGATATACCGTGCCGTCAGAAGCTTTTGTGACAACAATATAGTCTGTTCCGCTTCCTAATTGAATCGTAAAAACCAGCTTTTTAAAAATTACAGTTGCTTTTGTATCGAATGTTAGCTCTTGTCCATCTGCAATGTACAAAATTTTCTTTGTTGATTCATCATTATATAACCCTGCTTCCAAGCTATATGTATTGCCATTAGAAATATTTATAGTGCTGGGGCTATTTTGATTGTATAATGATACAATACCACCATCAGTTGAAGGTAAGGATAATGACCACATTTCATCCTTATATGCTTGAGTAATTTCCCTTACTCTTAACTTAGTTATATTCCCATCATCATATGTTTCTTTTATTAATATTGGTGTAGATGGTACAAAATTTTCACCTAACTCAATATTGTTATAGCAAATTAACTTCAATTCCAATAAATCATTTTTTTCAATTGTTTCTAAATTAAAAGTTGCATTTCCTGAATTATTTTTTACAATATAATTCTCTGTTGTTTCTCCTGTTGAATTATATGATAACTGATAAAATGAATAATTGTTGTTGAGTTCTGTAAATTGAATTTGTTTGATATAGTTTGTTATATTATCATTGTCATAAAATACATATCGTGAGCTATTGTTTTTTAAATCTTCCAAACTTACATTATCACTTAACGAGTTAGAAAAATTTCCAACTCCACCAAACACAAAACTTTGGTTGTATTTTAAACTAACAGTTAAAAGTGAAGCATATTTTGTAATTATATTATTTGAGTCAGATGTAGCAACCATCGATGTAGCAACCATCACCCAACTATGCGATATTGGAGCTGAGATAGTACCATCATCATTTTCAATGCTTGGAGATATAAAGGCATTTTTGTTATTACTATCATAGCCTACTTGAAACATTGTAGAAATTGTAGAATTTGTATAATCAAGCATTAATCCTGTAAACTCTGTTGCATAAACCACACCATCGCCCGTAAAGCCTGTTCCACTAAAAGCAGAACCTATGTCCAATGCTATAGTTATGTCAGTGTTGTCAGCAACAAAACCCAAATATTTTGTCAAACTAGTTTCACCCTTTGTTGCAGTAGTTTTAAAAACATAAATTTGATCTACACCAACCTCATTAAATTCTGTAATTTCAACAACATTTGAAGTTGATTCCCCCTGGGCAACACCATAGTCTGTGATTATCATATAATACATATAATTTAGTCCAGTGGTTAGACTATCCCCAAACAATGTGCTTAATAAAACTGTAACTGTATAATGATACTTATTTTGAGAGACATTAATTTTATCAGATGGATCTTCAACTTCAGATGAATCTTCAACTATTGCAGTCAAGTTGTACCCATTGGCATCGAATGTCAAAACAAGATCTTCACTTGTCAAAATTTCTCCTGAAGTTTTAGACATTGCTTGAATAACTGCTGTGACCTTCTTGTTTTTTAAAAGAGTTCTGTTTTGAACAGCTTTTAATTCTATACTTAATTTTGAAGAGTCATCATCAAGTGTTGATATTTTTGAAGTATCTTCAAAAACTTTAACTATTGTGTAATTATATTGCCAACCATCATCTTTATTAGGAAATAACTCTTCAATCGTTTTTTGTCTTTCGTTTATTGTGTTTATATTTACGTTCACACTATCATAAACCAACTGTGAAGTTTCACCCAATTTTTTTGCTGTTCTTTGCACAACATAAGCCCCCACACTTGGAAAGTTTATAATATTATTTGTGAGAACCATATAAATGGTTCCCACATCAATAGTATCATTTCCATCAACAATAGCCTTAATTGAAACAGCAATAGATTGTTCGCCTGGCTTAAAGTTTTCGTTAGTAGTAATTTTTCCTTCATCATCGATACTTGCAGAACCAGAACCAGAACCAAATCCATCAGGCGTTAAGTCTGAAATTCCTAATTTTAGTTTCCCACCATTTACATATTCAGTAAGTGTTCCAATTATTTTACCAGATGCGTCAAGCACAGAATAACCTTCAGCCCAATTTTCTAATTTAATTGTATAAACACCATCTTCCAAAATATATTTAGAAGCATCAATTTGTTTATATCCAAACGTTCCTGTGTTTCCTGCTGTGTCCACTGCATAAGGATTTGGTGTTACCGTATAGCCAATTGTGTTTACATTGTATACACTGCTCTTTGCAAACTTAACAACATAACCTTTATTAATTATGCTAGTCTTTTTATTTTCATTAAATTGATTGATAGATTTAATGTCAATAAGTTCGCTTTCACCTGTTATCGGTCTAATTGTAAAATCGCCTATTGTGATGTCATTAGATGTTTTTCCTTCATATGTTACACTTACACCTTCACTTGATGTTGTTATTCTTACAGTATATACAGTATAGCTTGTCTCATTTTTAATTTCATCTGAAGTGTAGTATGTTTTACCCAATATTGTTGAAAGTTGAATGTGAATATAATGTGCATAGTCTAAATTGTTTGTATATGTATAATCTTTTTCATTAACTGTAAATGTTACTGTATTATTTCCAAAGCCTTGTGGAACTAAAACTGAAATTGTATCCGAATAAATTGTCATACCCTTAACCTTTGCCCTATCTTCACTTGTCAAAGGAAGGTCACTTAGTGTAACACTCCAAATAACATCTTCTGAGACACTATTATCTGGATCACTATTAAGTTGATAATATAATGACTTTGTTTGAGTTCCATCATAATTTAATTTAAATTCTATTTGTTTAACATTAGTTCCAACTTGAACATTTAAATTTACAGAATCAGTTTCATCTTTGCTATTAATTGTATTTAATGAAACTTTTTTATCTTTAACGATTGAAATATTATCACTACTAATATTTGGATCTGATCCCGTTCCATAATATTTAATTTCTGTAATTTGAATATTTGATTTATCATATGTTGAAAAATCCACACTTTCAAAGCCTTCAAAGTCACTTAAATAGAATAGTTGCTGGTCTCCCCCTGTTAACTGATAACTATAAATATTCATTTTTCCAGACTGAGCAACAGAGCCTTCTCTTTTTATTTCAACTTTTACATCAATATATCCACTAGGCAATACAACATTTGCAAAATTCAACGAATAATCTGCATTTCCAACAAATGCTGTTCCAAGATTTACACCCATTTTTCTATCTGTAATGTCTATGTAATTTGAAACATCAAATTCCACATTATCTAAAACATAGTTAGTGTTTGCGTTTGTAATTGCTGTTGTATATCTTTGTTTTAAATTTAAGTCACTGTAAATCAAAACATTTTCTGATGACACATCAATGCTTATTTGTAATCTAATTGGAACAGACAATGCTCCACCATAGAATTCTGGCCCCATCATATTGAATTTAAATGCTTTATATTTTACACCCTTTATATCAATATCTTTTATGTTCTGAATTAGTCCACTAATTGCTGTATCCTCTTTAAGTGCAGAGAAATTAAATTTACCACTTTCAATACCACTATATCCATTTATCAAAATGACATAATCAGCTTTCAATGATAATAATAGTGAACTCCTGCCTTCGTCAGTTTTCTCACTATAAGTTTTATAATCACACAAAGCAAAAACAGAATCTTCCCAAACAAGATTATCTGCGCTATTTCCCGAAGAGTCTATAATTTGTGCTATTGAAACAGGGCTTGAATTACTTGCAACTAAAACTACATAGTATTTTAAACTATACCCAAAGCTATCTTTTATTTCAATATAACCTTCAACATTTCCATATACAGGATAACTGTTTCCTTGCTCAATGATAATATTTCCACCAACAGAAGCACTAGAAACTGAAATATAATTTTTTAAATTGTCACTAATAATATAAGAGAATGCATTTGCAAAATTAGTTGATGTTTCAGCTCCCTTTGTATGCTTTATAACAACACGACTTGATGTTCCACCTTCTGCTATGTTGAAAGGCAGTGTAACTTCACTTGATGTTAATTCATTATCATAATTTTTGTTATAAATGTAAAGTGGAGTTTGTTGTGTGTTTGGGATTATACTTGCAGGATTGTTTGAATTGCTTAATGTGTGTGTCCAATCTGGTAAAATTTTAACCATTATGTAAACATCTTCTGTAACATATTTAGGTTTAGTCTCCGATCCTATGTTTACGGAATAAGTAACCTTAAATATTACATAATTTCCACCATATTGAGCCCCATTGGCAGAGAGATTGAAGTCGTAGGTTTTGCTTCCTGAAATTATTGGAGAATATGTACAAGGATGATTAAAGGTTGCAGAGTTGCCTTCAACGAATAATATTTCATCACCTGTTTGGTATTTGTTTGAAGGCTTAAAAGTTGTATAATCAAAATTTGTTGTTGTAACTAAAAATACACTCATTGAAATTGTTCTGTCTGCATATTCATCGAAATACTCTCTGGTGTAATTTTGTCCATTGTATCTAGTGATTGTCCAAATGTTTGTATCCCCTGAAACTCCTAAAATTCCATTAACAATTTCGTTTGCATAAAGTGTGTCCATAAATCCTGATTGAACAGTTTTTCCATTTCCAATTTTAAAATCTAACACAACTTTATATTTATATGTCGCAAAAGCATTACCATTAATTGTAATTGTAATTGATAACTCATCTTCGCTTGTACCTTGAACTGATAGCGAGTACTTGTCAAGATCTGATGAACCCACTTTAAGAACACTTTTTATCTTTGAATAGTCTACAAGATTTCCCTTATAATAAAGCATAAACCTTGTTTTGACTTCTGCCGTTCCAGGAACTGCAATATCACTGAAATTTTTGCCACCATCAATTGTAAAGAAGTTTGCAAAACTGTTTGTATCAGTACCATATAAATCTAAGAGATCTGTTGGAACACTGCTTCCACTAAAGTATAGTATCATCTTTATGTCTTGCCCAGCGTCAGCACTTGACAAAGTTATTTCATCTAGGAATGTAGACCCACCGTCAACAGAAATTTTTGCATCGTTTTTACCTGTTATCGTGGTTTCTCCTAAATTAGACCTTGCTTGGAAAGTTAAAAGTTGATAACGGTTAGAGAATATATTCATAGCGTTATTATTGTCAACTATAAATATTTCAGCATCATTTTCTGTGTCATTAAAAGGTGTTATCTCATAAGTGTAAACATTAGATATGTTGCTATCAACAACTAAAACATAAGTTTCTCTTACTATTCCATCAACTTTAATTATAAAGTTAATTGTCCCAGAAGTTACAGTTGTATCGTTTTTCCAATTTATGGTATAAGAACCATTTGAACCTGGCACGTCAAAAATGCTATCATCATACTTAGCTTCATAACTTACTTCATAACTTACAGCGCCACCTGTTGTTCCTTCTTCCGTTTTAACGTCAACTCTTTTTGATGACTGAAATAATGCTGGGGCGTTTAAGTCTAAATCGAATGTTGGGGGACTAGTTAAGGTACTATCTTTTTTAAGATAAACATACTCTCTTGTTTGAGGTTCTCCACTTGCAGATGGATAGTTAAGTGTTACAGTTGTGTTTGGTTTTACAACAAATGTTATATAAGCTGAAATATAGGTTGGACCACCTGTTTTATAGTCAACTCTTATTACAACTGTGGTGTTTTCGGCAACTGCCTTTGTTGGAATGTTATTTCCAGAAATTTGTTCTTCTACAATTGCATCTCTTCCTTGAATTATTATAAACTCGTATGCTCCATCATACACTGATTTAAAAAGTGCATAATCTGGTGGAACTAGCGCCTCATCTGGTGGAACTAGCTCATTCCCATCGCCATCAATTTTATTAATAACTTCAACAGTAAACTCAGTTGTTGCCAACTTTTCCCCTAAATCCTTTGGATTTGTTTGTGTGTATTTTGTAACTGTATGTGGATAAACTGTTAAATTAAATGTGTAATTATATGTTTCATCTTCGCCAACATCAATACATAAAGTAATAGTATAAACTTTTCTTTTTTTTATGGAAGAAATGATTAATTCTTTATCAGAACGTGTTATATCTTCTGTTGAAGTTCCCTCATAAAGAACTTCATGATCTGATATGCTCCAATCTGATATGATCGCATCAGTATCTCCATTTAAAACTTTAACTGTTAAACAGCTAGAAAGGTCTATCGTTTTACCTGCATAAGTTGAATATTCGCCGTCACTACTCCAAAGGCTTGCACTATCAGCAGTTAACTCAGCAGAATAAGTTGATTTAAATATTACATCAATTTCTTTATATGCAGTGTTTTTACCATACCTAGTGTATAGTACAAGTTTGAAAGACAAATCACTTACAAGACTAACACCTTCTTCCAAACTTATTGTGTTTCTTTCTTTATCAAATTTAATTTTGCTCTCATTTGTTCCTAAGTAGTCATAAATATGGAATCTAAGCAAGTCACTTTTCGTTGCAATTTCATTATTTACCTTTGCCAAAGCAACTACATCATCTAAATTTATTGTTTCTCCATTTTTCACTGTAATTGTTGATTTATTATAAGAAGTTTGCAAATCTTCGCCATTTCTAAATTCAAGGTTTTCATAATTATAACCAACAATAAATGTGTAATCAGCTGTTGCCCCTATTGATTGTCCATTAATAAAAGCTTCTGCTTGAACAACAATAGTAACCATACTAGAAGCAACATAGTTTATGGACAATATTCCATCACTTGAAATTGTTGCATAATCATTTATGTAGTTGTCAGCTATGGTAATATCTCCAACTTTTACAGATTTAACACTAAAGTTAAATGATAAGCTTGCGTTTTCTACTTCTTCAAAGCTTCCATCTTCTTGTTCATTTTCTAAAACAAATCTGCTTTTTCCAGAATTTGGTATACTTTCACCATATTTTTCCTTTAGGTTTATTTGAAGCCCTGCATCTGACACAAAATCTAAGTACTCTGCAACAGCATTTGCTTCCATATCTTTATCAAGTATATAAGGATAATATGTGTTTATAACAGCAGTAGGAACAACTTTAATCCTATAAACAAATATTCTATTATTTCCACTCCAACATTCAATTCTTACAAATTTTTCTTCACCAAAAACACCCGTAGTCATTGTTCCTGTGTTTGAATTGAATGTTATATAGTTATTAGAAGAACCATCTTCATTGATAATTTTAAAATTAAAAGCTATGGCATTTTCTTTATAGAATGAAGAAATTCCATTTATTACAGTTTCGTCGGTTGTGTCAAAATATATATTATATGTTTGTCCACCATTATAAGAATCATAGATTTCTTCATCTTGTAAATATTCTACATCATTTAATAAGTATATGTTTTTGTTTACAGAATTTATTAAGTTCGTATATTCTTGATTACTATGTTTATCATTTGTTGGATTATATTTTACAAACTCGTAATCTCCCGGAACTAGTAAAACATCAAAAACTACACTTCCAACATCATTTAATGTTATTGTCATTTTTGACTGTATATATGTAGAAATTGATCCAGTAATTGATATACTACCATCATTCAATGTATAATTTTTTCCACCTGCTTCAAATGATAATGAATATCTCTCTGATGTAAGCTTCTTTCCTGCACTATCCTTAAATAAAGCAAGTATATTTGAATAAGTATAAGTATAACCAGAAACCAACACTAAGTGTTGTTTGTCTTGTTCTAAGGAAGTATTATAATTTGCAAATGCTGTGTGTGTTAAATTTTTACTGTTATCTGTTGAAAGAGCTCCTGTAATTTTAGTGGTATCTCCAACTATTATATCTGCCGACACGATAAGCTTAATTGCTTGAACAAGTTGGTAATTCTCTCCACCACCATACACAATATAAAGCAAAATTTCTTTTTTATCATTTAAAACAGAACCCGATTTTAAGCTTAATGTTGCTCCTGTTTCTTCATTAATTATTTCAAAATTATCATCATTATTTGATAACCCAATATTAGAAAATGATAAATAAATGTTGTTAAGGTTGTCTAAATTTATTTCATTATTTCTATCAAACCTTTTAACTAAGCTAATTAGCCCATCAGCACCAAAAATTTTTAAAGAGCTTTGACTAGAATTAAAATACTTAATTCCTAAATTTAAAACTCCGTTTTCGTATACAAGACTTCCATCTGAATTGTCAACTTTAACATTTGGAACAACATTAAAGTATAGGTTTTGCTTAAAACCATAAGACGTGTTGTTTACATCATCGCCTGTGTATATTGTTACAACTTGTTGTCCAATTTCTGAAGCTGAAAAATTTAACTCTAATGTTAAACCATCAGTTGTTAAATAATCAGTCCTCATTGTACCTTTAGTTGCAGATATGCCATTTGGTTTCCTTTCAAATGTTAATTCAATAGTAAACTTTTCTTCTGCGTAAACTCCTTGATAAACAGGATTTTCCCCAACATCTTCAGCTCCAGCTTGAGTTGGATCTATTGTTGTTCCTGTTAATACTATTTCTGGATTTATGGTTAAATTTATATCTTGTTTAATATTTAATTCGGGTACAGAAGCTGTTAATTTTAAATTGGCATTAATACCAAAATCTTTTTTTATTTTTAATACTCCAGATTCTAAGGAAAGCCAATCAGTAAAGCTTGATATGTTAGATGATGAATACTGAGTTACCTCATTAAGTAAATATTTTTCTTCTCCATTTCCATCATTATACACATAATAAATGTTTATTACATTTCCACCTTGTAAAGTTACAGTTGTACCAGTTTTTCCAGTTATTGTAGTTTCTATTGTACTTCCAATTTGCGCATCTGTTAATTCACCTCCGCCATTGTCCCAACTAGAACGATATTCTATTTCAAAATTTCCACCTAGTGTTTCTTGTTCAAAATACAAATCTGCTGTTGGAAAGCTGGACAATTGTGAAGATTTTGTAAGTGTTGAAACAGTAATATGGTATTGCCCTTCTCCCTCGTCTATTCTTTCATACTGCCCAACATCTCCTTGACCTGTCACAGTATCACCTTCGCCCAACCTGTTGTCATATTTATCTTTGTAGATTATATAATAGTTTCCATTTTCATCATAAAGGTTGTCTGCAACTAAGTCCTTACCATCAAATGTATATTTGGTTGTTATTTTCTCGGCTGTATAGATTCCATCTGTTTCACTGGAAGTTGTAATATTTATCGATTCGGAAATTCTATTCTCATCTGATGTTTCAATTTTAGTTTCTACTTTATTTTCTTTGCCTTCTATCATTACAACTTCTATCATAACAAAATAAATTTCATCAGGATTTCCGTCATACACTTCAAATTTTTTAGTGGTTTCATCGTTATAATCATATATATTAAAAGTATCTTGTTTTTCTGCCGTCTTTTGATATATAAGCTTATAACTTAGTTCAATATCTTCGGAAACTTGAGAAACATAGAATGGAACATAAATTGCACTTGTATTACCATCCTCGCGATCCACAATATTTGTACCTGCAATGTTTTGCATATTGTATGTTATAACATTTGTTGGTAAATTTTGGTCATTTATAAATTGAATTGTAATTAAATTGTTATTCCACGCATTGATAAAAATTTCTTTATCATTTTTATCAAATACTATTTCAACATAGAATGATGGCAATGTGGAATTATATTTGAATGCATAAATTTCATCATAATTCTCATCTTCTGCATTTTTTATGCCATCTATTGTAAGATTTTTCAATGCTGTAATTTTAGCCAATGTACCCTTATCTACAATTGCATAAGATTTTATATATTTTAATGTTTTTGTTATTGTAAATTCTAGTGGCTGTACAACATTTATGTAATCTTGACTTTTTACAATTGTAACAACATTATATTTTCCGTTTTCTAAAATTGGAGCACCTAAATAGTCGGTTTCAATAACAACAGCAATTACATTAAATGAACCAACAGATTTTGTTGTTATTTCATCGCCCACAATTTCGCCGTATGAATAGTTTGTTAAATCAGTTATTCCAAAGCTAGAAAATATAGTTTCAAAATTAAACAAAGAATTTGTGTTGATATCAGAAATTATGTCGCTGATATTTTCGTTATTGTTCTTTTGCATGCTGATATTTTCGTTATTGTTCTTTTGCATATAGGCAATATATTTTATTGTCATGTAAGAACCTTCAACAATTTCTAAATTGTTAAACAAATTGTATGGTTTGTGGACAATGTCTTCCTGATTTTCGCTATCTTCATAGACAAGAGTTATAGGTGTTTCATCTTTCCAGCTAATTTGAGTGTCAACCTTTCCTGCAACTGACCATATAGAAGATGTCAATGTTTTTGACCCTTGGAAGGTATCAGAAAATTCATTTTCTTCTCCCAATATAATAACTTCATAACTGAAATAAACATCTGGACTATTCGTTACAATTGTCCAATACGACATATTCATATTTGTTAGATTTGTGTTAGGTAAATAATACTTTACGCCTTCATAATCAGAAGATACTTCTTTTCCATCTCCATCTACAATTTTACTATAACCTATAACTTCCACTGCATTTTCTGGAACATCGTTATCTAAAACAATTCTTAATCCAATATCTTCATATTTATATGACATATCTATGCTTGTATCTGACGAATGAATTTCAATGCCTAAAGAATAATCATGTTCGTTTTGAGAATTTACAAAAATTTCACTTGCCTTGTTGTATGGCAACTGAGCACTTGATTGTGACATTGTAAAACTTTCAATTTTTTGAGTTACAAAACTTACGCTTATTGACGCAGACTTTCCATTTGCACTTGTAAATTGAGAAATGATATCTTCTTCATCTTGATATAAAGCTTCCATTTCATTCTCAATGATTGAGTTATTAAAACAAAAAGCAGTTATTGTTATACTATCGTCTGTTGGCAACAATGCTCTAAAAGTTCTTTTTCCATTAATAAATCCTAAATCTTCTATGTAATCATTTACATTACCTTGTGGAATGCTAAAATTATAATATACAGACTTTAACTCATCACCAGAGAATTTTTTTTCACTTTCTTCTGGATAAAAAACGGGTTCAATTGTAAAAGTTGAATTTACAGAAAAAGTTGGCGATTGGGAAACACCACCTTCACTGCTTCCAACAACTTCACCATTTCCAGCAACAGCATTAATAGAAAATTTACTTACAGGGACATCTATGTTAACCTTAGCTTCTGCCTGAGTTACCCCAACAATATCTGTTTTTGCAATTATAGTTGAAGAACCACCCCTGTTCCAATTTGAACCAAGAGTTTCATTATATTCTTGAGATATATAAACTTTAAATGTTTCCCCAATTTTTGCATATTGTGGAATACTTATAACTCCGTCAGAAATTCTTCCATTAACAACAGGAAGACTTTGATTTTTAAAAGATAATGTAATGCTTTTTTCCGTAACATCTGCAGTGGTGGTTGTCACCATCATATCAAAGGAAACATTTCCATCATTATCAAGCTCTCCGACCTCATTATATATATTTTTTTCAAAACTAATATTTTCAGGAGAAATTTTTTCTTGATTAAAATAGCCTGTGGCAGCCATTATGCCATAAGTAATACCAAAAACTCCTATTAATGAAAAAAATACAATTAAAAAAATTTTAAAAAATCTCATTTTATATCTCCAAGATTTATTTACATTATTTGCAATATTCGACATTTTAATTATATAATTTGACATATTTTAAGTCAAACAAATAATCGTTTTATTTTATTAATATAGAAATAATAGGAATTTTTAAATAGTTATAACTATATAAACTTTTGTAATACATACACTCAAAACATCTTGACTTTTGTGTGCTCTTGTGATACCATATTTATGATAAAAGGGTTACAAATGGCAAATTTTTTTATTCCTGTAAAAAAAGATGGGAAAATTTTAGGCTCTCAAAAAATCTCAATTGATGAAAATTTGAGTAAAGTTATATCAATTTCAAGCAAAGAACCAAATTCTCCCAATATTAAAGTAGATATTGAAAATAAAGTTTTGTATGTAGAATGTCCACCAAATTCTGCATCTTTATCTGCTATTTCTAGCATTAAAGGGGTTACTGAATATAAAACTTCTGATGGAAATTTTATCTTTCCTATCAAAAGTGTCATTATGGACGGCAAAGAAAACTTTTCTTTTGAAATAGACGGTTTTAACTATACTTTTAACATCGAGGCAAATGGGTTTACCATAACTGATTCAACGAGACATACAACAGAAATTTCTGTTTTATCAACAAATTTATTTGATGTTACTTTAAGTCAAGACATTTTTACAATTTTAAATTTTGAAAAAGCACATCAAAATTTACCACAAATCAACACAAAAAATTTACCTATTCAATTGTTTGACTATATTCAATCAACACCAAAGCTTTTGTCAGACCCCTATAACGCAAGCGCACTTCAAGTTAAAAACATAAAATTGTTAAAAATAAATGGTGAAATTTTAATTGCTAGAGGAAACACTTTCACGCCTATTGCAGATAGTAAAAAAACAAACTTATCTACCTTCTTTGCAGAAGGTGACAGTGGTTACATAGCAGTTTTTGGAATGTCTATGAATTCAACAGGAAACCTTGTTGATGCCGTTGGAGTTAAAAATCTATCAAAAGAAGAAATAACGCAAATACAAGCTTTTTTAGGGCACAACGGCAAAATTTTAACAAGTACTGAATTTAAAAATTTGAAAATTCACCCTAAAAACTTGGTTGTTTACAAACAAACCACAAAAGACTATAAACAAGAAACTACCACAGAACAGATTAAGCAATCATTTGTATCACAAAAAGAACAGAGCGAAGATGAACAACAAGAACCATCTCCACTACCAATTCCTGCAACAAACCCAACACATACAACACACTCATCCCCATTACCAACCGTTGCAAGAACATCATCTTTTGCTCCAAAGAATGAAGATGATAACACATCTGATTCTCCCGTACCTTCAGAACCTAGGCCATCAATTCCACCTGAATTTAACGGAAGTCAACAAGAAACTTTTAATGAAGATAACGGGACTGAACAAGTACAAACAAGACAAGAAGCAAAACAAGAAGAGCAACAACCAGATAACGGTGACAGAAAACATAATAAAGAAACTGGGCAGGTTCCTTCTTCTCAATCAGAACAATCAAGCACACAATCTCAACCAGCTAAGCAAAATGATTCTTCTAATAAAAAATCTAGCAATAAATCAAGAGAGCAAGCTCTTAAAATTACAGGTTCTCTAACAAAGCTCCTCGGATTTGCACTCGTTATGATGTCCTTAGGACCAGCTTCCTACGCACTATGCGCTGTTGGGTTTTTCTTATTCTTTTCAGGCTATGTTTCAACTGATGTTGTAGATATCGTTGAAGCGATAATTAATTTTTCAAAAAACAAAGCAAAAAGAAAAACGAATAGACCAAGAGTAAATCAAAAATCACAAGAAAACACCGTTAACAGAAATAAAGACAAAACGAAAGAACAAGTTGAAGAACAAGAACAAGTTCAGGAACAAGCCGTTCAGCCATACAACGAACAAGAAGCGCAAAATACACAAGATTTATTAACTAGTGGAAAAAATTTAAAAACAAAAACCGTTGATGATTATCTTCTTAATAAAAATGGAGAAGAAATATTTGACAGCGAGACAAAAGAACTTTTTGGGCAAATAAAAGAGCAAAATGATGATTTGCGTGAAAGAACAAATTCTACTATTCATAAGTGTAGTGAAGTTGTATCAGAATGCGAAAACGAGTTAATTGCAAAGAAAAAAGAATTGAAAAAACAAATAGAACAATATAATACTTTATCTCAAAGTGAATCACAAGAAGACAGAGATTTAGCAGAAAAAATTAAAGGGCAAATTGTAGAGCAAAGAAATCAAATTCTTAATGCTGAGCAGGTTTTACAAGAAGAAAAGGAAGCATTAAAAACAACAATAAAAAAAGATTTGCCAGAAGTTGGGAATTCTATAAAGAAACTTGTAGAAAATGCTGAAGACTTGATTGTAGACATAAATTTACAAGAAAACGAGTTGATAAAAAATGATGGTGACTTTTCATATTCTGAAGAAGCTCATAACGAAAATAATAAAAAAAGACAAAAAGCAAGGGAGCAAACAGAAACTGCAAACAGAGAAATTTTAGAACAAGAAGTTTTACAAGAAGAAGAAACAAAGATAGAAGAAGAAAAGCAAATAGAAACAAGGCAACAAATTGCGGAAAACAAAAAAGTTTTGAAAGAAAAATTACAAGAAATTGTTACAGAACAAAAAAGGGTTTTGGCAGAAAGTCAAGGTCCTTACAAAAAAATGCTTTCTTCAATTGAAAGAATCAAATCGGCATTTTCTGCATTTACACAATCCCAAAATCAAAACAAAGAACAAGACTCAACATATTAAACAAAAATAACCTTCCGTCATATATTATACGGGAGGTTTTTTATGCCAAATTTTCCTGATCCTTATGTTGTGGAAATTAAAAAAAAATTAACAAAAGAAGAATTGATACAGTCAATTAGGCAAGATATTGCTGGTGAATTAGAAGCAATTTTTTTGTATGATATGCAAGTTCTGTCCACAGACAATATTGCCGTAAAAAAAACACTTTCACAAATACGAGATGAAGAAATTGTTCACGTTGGCGAGCTGTTTACGCTTTTAAGATTTTTAGACCCAAAAGAAGCAGACTTGTTTTTAGAGGGGGAAAGTGAAGTTAAAAGCATTTTAAAAGATTTGGGATTAAATACATAATTAAATTTCAAAATTTGACAAATTACTACAATTTTTTACAAATTTTTTGTTTTTTTGAATAAAAGAATAATCTCTGAACAATATAATTTTGAGCTTATTGCTTAAATTAAAAAAAGGAGATTGTTATGAAGAAAAAATTCAAATTGTTGGCAACAATTGGTTCATTGTGTCTTGCAATTAGTCTTATGGCAATCGGCGTATATGCAGCTGCAAGTGTAAGCTTGAATGTTACATCAAACGTAACCTTTAATGCAGAATCTGTATTCGTTGGCTATAAGGGAAAAATTGAAAGAGCAACAACAGGTGATTTTAGTTCTGCAGAAGAACTTGTTGAAGAACACGATGATTGGGTAACTAACGGTTCAACAACATCAACATCATCTGCCACTTTGACAGCTTGGACTCCAGCAGAAGTAAGTTTTGAAGAAGGAAAACAATTCATAAGATACACTATCACCTTCCAAAACAACTCTGGATTCGACATTAAGGTTGTTTCTTCTAATGTTCCAACTTCACAAGATGGTGTTACTATAACTGAAAACAACACAAGTTTATCATCTATAGAACCTGATGGAACAGCAGCTTGGACATTGACTCTTGAACTTACTGATGTTTCCGGTTCAATAAATTTAGATGTAAACCCAACATTTACAATTAGCGCAGCTGTATAAAATTTTTAACAAAAAAGGTCACAAATTTGTGACCTTTTTTAACTTATAACAACATTTCCTTCAAACCATGAATAAAAATAATTTTCTAATTTTTTCCCACTTCCCTTTTCAAAAGCTTTAATTAAGTCATCTGGTGTAGCAATGTCATTTTTGCACATTTCGTAATATTCTTTCAAACATTTTATATATTTTTTCTCACCTAAAAGCTCAAATAAACTATCGTGCATTAAATACGCTTTAACATAAGTTGTATATACATATTCCTGTTCATTGTTAAACTCGTCTAAAGGACGAATAAAACTTGTATCAATACTTCCCAAAACATCAACATAGACTTTTTGAAAAATATTATAGTTACTTTGATTTCTTAAAGTAATTTCACTTCTTGAAATGTTATATTTTGGGTTTTTTTCATAAAACAATGCCGTACTAAACTCTGCAAGTCCTTCATCTAAAAATGCGTGGTTATATTGGTCATTTCCAACAACACCATACCACCACTGATGAGCAATTTCGTGAATTATCACCGTTGTATATGTTTCATAAGAATTTAAGCTGTCAGAAATGAAAACAAGATTTGGAAATTCCATTCCCCCGTGGACAAAACTTGCTTCAACAACGCATAAGTTTTTATAGGGATATTCTCCAAACAATTCTGTAAAAGTTTTTAAAGCTAAAACACTTGTGTTTAAACTTTCGTCTGGTTTTTCATCTTGATAATAATAATATTTCACGGTTATATCTTCATATTTTTGTTCAATTACTTGAAATTTTTCAGATAAAACAAAAACAAAATCTCTCACATTTTCTGCTTTAATATCAACAATCCTATTTTCTCCTTCAATGTATTCGTTACACAACTCTCCACTGCTTGCAATTTTATAAATGTCATTAAATAATATTTGAACTTGATAGTTTGACATTTCGGAATAAAAAGGGTCTCCATTTGAATTATACCCATTCATATCCCATTCTCCATTTTCATACACACACAAAACAGGATATGCATTACCAAAATTTATTGTATTTTCTCCCACACCATACCTGTGATTTATTTCGGGCAAGACACATTCAAATTCAATTTTTAAAGTTATTTGTTCTTCAACATTTAAAGGTTCTTCAAGCTTTAATTTCAGTATATTCTCATCTTCACCAACGAATTCAAAATCCTTATTTGCACTTAAAATTTTAATATCTCCATAACTTTTTCCATTATAATAAGCTCTATTATAATTTGCTAAACTTATTATGCTTTGAGAAGAGTTTTCTCTGAATGCATTTGGATACAGATGAAAGCAAACATCATTTAAAACTTCTCCTGTATAGTTATAATAATCTAGTACCATTTCCCCACTTAATGTATTATTTTGACTATCGTAGGCAAGTTTTAAATTATAAAAGTTTGTGTTTTTTTCTTGCTCAACCCCACAAGCAAATAAAAATATGGACAAGATAACGGGAAACATAAAAATTAAAAATTTCTTCATAGTGTAATCTATGTGAATAAAATTATTAAAATGACAAATTAGATTTGACTTTTTTTTCAACTATGCTAAAATGTTTTAACGAGGTACAAATGGCATTTTGTAAATTTTCTTCTGAATATGTAATAAACAAGGAAACGCAAGTTGATAATCTCTTTATCAATGAGTTTTTACCATATGCGCCTGCAGAATGTGTAAAAGTTTATTTATACGGATTATATAAATGTTCAAATTCCAGCGCTTATGATAATACAATAGAAAATTTTTCTAAGGTTTTAAATTTATCACCAGAAGAAATAGAAGACGCCTTTTTATATTGGCAAGAGCAAGGGCTTGTTCAAGTTTTGAACACCTGTCCAATAGAAATTAGATTTATGCCACTTAAAAATGTAATTAATAACACAAAAAAATATAAACCAGAGGAATTTGAAAACTTTAATAGACAAGTACAAGAAATTTTGGAAGGTAGACAAATTACACCAACAGAGTATGATGAATATTATTATCTTTTAAAAACATTACACTTTCAACCAGAAGCTCTTTTAATGATAATTAAATTTTGCTCTCAAATTAAAGGTGTAAATGTAGGATACAAGTATATTATAACAGTTGCTAAAAATTGGGCAAATGAAGGAATTTTGACAACATCGAGCGTAGAAGAAAGATTGTTATATTATGAACAGGCAGGAAGCGACATAGACAAACTTTTAAAAATATGTGGAGCAAAAAGGCTAGCGAGCATTGAAGAACGAGAGCTTTTTATAAAGTGGACAAAAGAGCTTGGATTTGACTATCGTGCTATTGAATTTGTTGCAAAATTGTTGAAATCTTCAAAGGTTAACTTTGAAAAACTTGATTCAAAATTGTTAAAATATTATGAAATGAAAAAGCTATCCATAAAAGAAATTGAAGAATATGAAATACAAAAATCTGAAATGTACAATCTAGCAAAAGAAATTAACAAAAAAATGGGATTGTACTATGAAAATCTAGAAACAATTGTAGATAGTTATATTTCTAATTGGTTAAATTTAGGGCATAACGCCGATTCTCTTTTAGCACTTGCAGACTATTGCTTTAAAAATTCCATAAGAACTCTTGAAGGATTAAACAATACAATTTTAAAATTATACAAACTTGGAATAGTAAGCATTGAATCTATTACAGAATATATAAACGAACTAGTATATGTTGATAAGGAAATTAAAGATATTTTAGAAAAACTTGGAATTTCAAGAATGGTAACCAATCAAGATAGAACGTATTATAAGATTTGGACTCAAACTTGGAATTTTGATAAAGAACTTATTGATTTAGCAACGGAAATGTCATCAGGAAAATTTCAACCTCTTCAATATATCAACAAATTGCTTTCAAATTGGCACACGAAGGAAATTAAAACCGTTGAACAAGCAAAAAACTTTACACCCATAACGGAAAAAAATACGGAAGAACAAAAAATAAGTCAGAATAAAGGTAGGAGTTACAAAAAAGAAGAATTAGATGCACTTTTTGACAGCTTGGAGGAGGTTGAATTATGATAGAGACATACATAAAAGAGACGCTGTTAAAAAGAAGACAGACTGCAGAAAAAACTGCAGATAAAAATTTAAAAACTGCATTACAAGATGAAGAATTTAAACAACTTTATTCCAGCTTTAAAGCTTTAGAAATTGAAAAAGCAAAATCTCAAGTGTATAACAAAACATTTGATGAAAAAAAATTAGAAAATTTAAAAAATAAATTAAAAACTAAATTAAATGAATTAAATTTAACTTTTGATTCTCTAATTCCTAAATACACTTGTCCACTATGTGAGGATACGGGTATTTATCAAAATAAAGAATGTTCCTGCATAAACAAAATAAAATCCTTTTATTTATTAAAAAAATGTGGATTAAATTTTATTCCACACACCTTTAAAGATTGCAATTTTTCAATTTTTGACAATCCTGAACTTATAAAAAATTTTTATGAAAAAATGAAAAATTGGTGTGTTCAACCAACAACAATAAAAAACATAGTAATTAGTGGTAAAAGTGGAGTTGGAAAAAGTTTCTTACTTGAATGTATGCTTTCAGAGCTCATCAAGGAAAAACAATATGTTGTTTACACCACAGCATTTTCCTTGTCTCAAAATCTGTTAAAATATCACACAACATTTGATAAAATAAAGGAAGAAATAATTTCCCCTTATTTAAATTGTGATGTGTTAATAATAGACGATTTAGGGTCTGAACCTATTTTTAAAAATGTAACAGAAGAATACTTGTATTTAATTTTAAATCAAAGAATATTTGAACATAAATCTGTTATTATTTCCACAAATCTCACCCTGCAAGAAATTCAAAACAGATATGGCGAAAGAATTTTTTCAAGAATTATCAGTAAAAATTTTTCTAAAATATTTAATATTGAAAATTCTGATTTAAGATTAAAAAATAATAAAAAATAAAATAAGCTAAAAGCTTATTTTTTTATATTAAAATAAATTTATTTTTTAAATATTTTTCCAAAAATAAATATTCTTTTTCGTGATGAAATAAAAATTCATTATTTTTTTTATTTATTTTTTTAATAAATTCTTCATAATCTATCCACTTTACATCACTCACTTCTTCTTTTTGTATTTTTAAGGAATTTATGTCAATATCATCTTCATAAACATAAACATCAACAAATTCTCTATTATAGATGTTATCGTGATAAAGTTCTTCTTTATTTGTAAATAAAAGTTTTAATTTTTCTAAATTTATATCAATACCGAGTTCTTCTTTCCCTTCTCTAACCACAGTTTCTATTGAGCTCTCCTTAGTGTCGATATGTCCAGCAAAAGCACAATCCCAAACATTTGGGAAAAATTTTTTAAGACTGCTTCTTTTTTGAAGCAAAATTTCCCCCTTAGAATTAATTATCCAAATGTGAACACTTTTATGCCATAACCCATTTTGATGGACATAGGCTCTACTAAGAGTGTTTACAAAATTTCCATTTTCATCTAAAACATCAATTAATTCTTCCATAATTTAAACCTACTGTCTTTCTTTTACCCCAACAAAATTTTCAATATCTGCAATTATACTTTGACACTCTTCTTCGTTTGGCATTTCAGCGAAAATGCGAACAACATTTTCGTTCCCACTAAACCTTACCATTGTCCAATATCCATTAGAAAATGTGTACTTTGCCCCGTCATTATAATCCGTTTTTATTATTTTTTTATCAATGTTTGGAAGCTCTTTTAAACAAAAAACCTTTTGAGTGATTTCGGATTTTTTCATCTCATTGATTGGATATGCAAATTCTAAGGCGCAACTTGGAAAGTTCAATTCCCTTTCCAACTCTTTTAAAAGCTTTTTTAATCCTTTTTTGTAATGACATATCATATCTATAACAAAAAATGCCCCTATGATTCCATCTTTCCCCAATATATGCTTTTTAAATGCTATTCCATTTGTTTCCCCACCAATGAAGGCATTTGTAGAGCTTAATTTTTCTGCAATATTTTTAAAACCGACCTTTGCTATGTATTCTGGCTCATTAAATTTTTTTGCAATAATGGAAATTAAATTTGTAAAGGCAGTGTTATGTACAACTCCTCCACTATACTTTTTTTCACTTACAAAATAATTGTATAGCAAAACCAAAACATAATTGCAGTCATAAATTTCCCCACTTGAATCAATACAAGTAATTCTATCACTATCGCCGTCCAAAGCAATACCCACATCAAACTTCTCTTTTTTAACTCTTTGTGCCTGAATTGTTAAATTTTTTAAGTATGGGGCTGGAAGTCCATATTCAAAATAAGGGTCAATATTTTCATTCATTATTCCATAATCTTCAATGCATAATTTTTTACAAATATTTTTTATTGTTTGTGAACAATTTCCGTGCATTGCGTTAAACAAAATTTTTGGTTTTTCAGCTTTTATACATTTTTTATCGATAAAACTTATTACACTTTTTTCGTACGACTCTGTGTTGTTTTGGATTGAAATATCTCCATCTTTAACACCTTTTTCAAATGGTTTTGTCCTTATCTTATTTATCTTTATTTTGTTTGCTATTTTTTCTATTTTGCTTGCAAAATCATCAGGCACTTCACCACTTTCCCTTATAACTTTAATACCGTTATAATAATATGGATTATGACTAGCAGTTAAGACCACTCCGAAAGTGCTGTTTTTAGACATAAAGGCAATAACAGGTGTTGGTGTTGCTTTATCATAAAAAACAACTTTAATGTTTTCAGCTATTAAAACTTCGCTAAACCATTTTGCAAACATTTCCCCCATAAATCGATTATCAAAACCTATATGTACACAAGGTGACTGCACTTTTTCTTCCTTTATAAGTTTTGATAATGCAAAGGCAACCTTTTGTACATTTTCCCTTGTAAAATTATCACCTATAATTCCCCGAAATCCACTTGTTCCAAACTTTATCATAAACTTATCCTTTTTCACATTATACAAATTTTGCAAAATAAAAACAAATATATTTAATATGATTGACAATTTTTATATCAAATTATAAACTATAAACATCATAGGGGGTAAAATTATGAAAAAATCAAAAACAAGCACTGCACAACTTTTACTATCTGGTGCAACCATTGTTCTATGTCTGCTTTTAATTCTTCCACTTTTTATAAGCTTAATAGATTTAACAGCAGCAAATAAAGTGATGCAATCCTACACATTATTTTCATTAAAAGATATTGTCCTTGCTGCACAAGATGTATCAGCTCTTGCAACTGCAATTGAAATTGCTGGTCTTATTGCAATAATATCAGGTATTGTTCTTGCTCTACTTGAAGTGATAAGATTATTAAAAATTAATCTTCCAAGGCTTTTAAGATTTATTCTTGCAATTGTAGTGACAATCACTTCATTAACTGCTTTTATAATGCTTTGCGTTATGGCATCTAGTGCTTCAAGTGATGCCCTTTCAGAAATAACAAAATATGTTGTTTCTGCTGGTGGATACTTACTATTTATTTTTGGACTTCTAGGTGGGATAAGTGGAATTATAGCAAATAGGAAATAACATAAAATAATATAAAAAATATCAAACTTTTTGTTTGATATTTTTTTAATTCTATTGCTTTTTTATTTTATTTGGTATAAAGTATTTGATGTCTATGATAGATGTAATTATTGATTCGTTTTTAGATACTCTAAAAGCATTACCAATTTTGTATTTAGTTTATTTGTTGGTAGTGTTTTTTTCTCATAAAAACATCTTAAAAACATCAAAAAAGACGGGACCAATTCTTGCAAGTGCATTAGGACAAATTCCACAATGTGGTTTTTCTGGTGTAATGGCTGATTTATACTCCAAAAAACATATCACTATGGGTACTTTAATTGCCGTTTTTGTTGCAACTTCAGATGAAGCTGTCCCTATACTTATTTCAGAGCCAACGCTTATAACAACGCTTTTACTTCTTTTAGTTATTAAATTTGTTGCAGGGGTTGGAATAGGGTACTTTGTAGACTATGTTTTAATAAGGGACAGGAATGTCGTTGTGCCAGAGCAACTAGATTCAACCTGTCATTTCCCAGAAATGGAAGATGAAGAACAACATTGTCACTGCCACGCACATAAAGAAAATTTTAATAAACCCATTAAAACAACACAATCAAATAACGAATATGCTAACAGCATTTTCCTGCACGCATTAAAACATACCTTAGATATCGCATTTTACCTTCTTGTTGCCTCTTTAATTGTAAACTCGTTGGTTTATTTTGTTGGTGTGGAAAATATTTCAAAAATTATGATTACAAACAGCATATTCCAACCAATTATTGTTGCATTAATAGGTCTTATACCAAGTTGTGCAATAAGCGTACTTCTTGTTGAATTATTTATTTCTGGTATTTTGAGTTTTGGTAGTCTTGTTGCTGGACTTTGCTCTGGAGCAGGACTTGGTCTTGTTATACTTTTTACAAAAAACAAGAATATAAAACAGAACGTTCTCATTTTATTAATAACCTATACTTTTAGCGCACTGTTAGGATTTATTATTAATTTATTTTAAAAAACAGGCATTTGCCTGTTTTTTTAAAAATCAAATGTTATTTGCATTCCATCTTGCAAATCGTTTATTTCTTTAATATGCGAATCGAAAAAGGCTCTATCAAAACATTTTAGGTTTTGTCCATACTTTTTAGTAAGTTTATTTCTTGGATTTTCAGTTAAAAACTTTCTAAATTCTCTTTCTAGCCTTTCATAATACTTATCTGCAATTTTATATCTTTCAAGCAATTCTTTTCTTTCTGGAAACTCGTCAAGACTTTTAATAGCTTTCAATTCACATTCTTTCTTTAATTTTTGTTTTTTCATTTTTCTTATGCAATTACTCCTTGCATATATGTTTGTATATTTACACAAAAATCTATATATAGCCAAATTTCTTTCTCTTTCTTCAAATGATTGATATGCCCAATTAATTTCAGACACACTCATTTCATACTTGTATAGACTTGTTGTAAAATTTTCCAATAGAAATATTTTAAGTTTTAAGTTCTTTATTTCTTCACCTATTTCTTCAATATACTGTGGCAAATTTTTTGCATAAAAATTTCCAACATATTCATCAAAATTTTTATCCCCTGTTTTTAATTGAAGTTTACTGTATTTTCTTAACAATTCAAAAAATTCATCACTCAAATTCACTTGTTTTTTCACAACTCCTCCACAAATATGACTTTATTTAATTATATCACATTTTTTTTGTATGTCAAGATGGGTTTATTACTTGGTATTCTCCATTTATCTTCTGAACACTTACCCCATTTAATCCTTCCATATACTCTGTAACACCGGGGAATTTTTCTATTGTGGAAACTAATTCAAATGGAGAGTTTTCTGATGTTCTTACAAGTTTTCTTTTTATAGTCGTGTTGCAAAATGTATAGTATATATTTATTGTGTTATTGTCAGGTTGTAAATAAGCGTTTGGTTGTGTTCCTTGTCCTATTTCTATAATATATGTCGCATTTTTATTAGGCAAATAAAAAATCTTACCATTATTATCCATTAAAATATATCCTGCAGTGTTTGAATTATTCCTTGAAGTAACATAATTGTCATAAACAGGCAAGCATTGCACATAAACATCATCTAAAACATTGCCATTTAAAGTTACTGTTGTTAAAGAAGCATTATTAAAACTTGCCATTACAGAAATTTTAGGTGTGCCCGTTAATGTTGTTCCAATCAATTCATAAGAAGATTGCCCACTCTTTAAACTAATAAAAACATCATAAATATTATCACCCCTCCAAGTTGAAGTGGTTGCTGTTAGTCCTTGAATGGTGAATCTATGTAAACCACCTTTTGTTAATGCAAACACATACTTAACTGTAGATTTTCGCCAAGATTGTGTTTGTGTTTGATAAAAAGTGTACTTATATGTTTTATATAAAAAACTAGTACCCGTTAAGTTTGATAAAACTTCCCCTTCTTCGTCTAAATTCAATGTTGTCTGCTCAAGGTAATGCGCAACATTGGAATTCTGTTTTGTAACAAAATATACATTGTCCACAACTTGTATATTCAATTCGTGATGCCTATTTAATATCATTACATTTCTTCCTTCAAGCTCAACGGTGTAATCTTCAAGTATAGCATTTGCCATTTCGCTTCCACCTGTCTTGAATTTTAATCTGTAATTGTTCTTTATAGGAAAAAACTCAAATTTAAAATTTAAAGTTTGTTCTTGATTAAACGGTGCTAAAAACTCATATTCTCCTATAAGCTCATCTTCAAAATCCTTATATAAATAAACTTTTACACTTTCTATATCTGTGGGAAAACTTGAAAATCTTAAAGATATGTTTCCAACAATTCTTGCCGTTGGTTCGCACCTGAAAAATAAAAATTCTGAATTGTCCGTTTCATCTTTTTTACCAGATAAAAATTTTTCTTTAACTCCCATATTAAAAGTTTCAGTTACATTTACACTTTGCCCTGTACCCCCACTAGCTTCCAAAGTTGACACTCTTTCATCTAAATCATCAATGTCAGTTTTTGCCGAAGTTAAATCTGCACTCACAGAATCTAGCTCCAATTCCAAAGTATTTAAGCTGGACTGCACTTCATCAATATCACTTGATAAAGTGTTAACAGAATTTTGAATTGAAATAACTCCACTTTCAACACTGTCTAAACTTGTACTGAGCTGACTCAATTGTTCTTCAATTCCACTTACAGAAGAATCCAAAACATCTATTTCGCTTGACAACCCATTAACACTAGTTTGCAAAATTGACACCTGACTTTCAATGTCAGAAAGGGCATCTTGTGTGTTGCTTAAACTTGTCTCCAAAGTATCAATTTCTTGCGAACAACTATTAATTAAATTAGTCAACGATGTTATATTGTTTTTATTAAGTTCAATTTGTGAACTTTTTGTTTCCAAAGTATCCACTCTGGCTGTAAGAGCTGTTAATTTATTTTTTTCCTCTTCCAATTCACTTTGCAAAACGATGTTTTTCCTTAAATTTGCAATTCTTTTTTCCAATTCTTCCAATTGAAATAATATTTCCATAAACTTCTCCTTTTTTTCAATTTTAAAAGCGAGTAATATAAATTTCAATATTATGTGACAAAAAACACTTTTAATTGAAAGTGTTTTGTGGTACAATATCGTTAATAAAAGGAGATAATATGTTAAAAACAAAAAAAGGTAGAATTTTGTTTTTTACAATAACAATAATTACAGCCATTGTTGCAATTGTTCTTGTTAATTTTTTATTAAAAGAACCAGATTTGAATTTAGCAAAGCAAAATTTTGATAGCTATATTGATATGTATTTAAGAACTGACAATAAGGAAAATGATGTTATAATAGACGATTCGATGTCCTACTATAAAAAAATTGTAAGTTATAGCGAATTATCAACAGAGGTCAAACAGGAACTCAATTTGTACAGAAACATTAATTACACTTTAATGTTAATCAAAGATGACCTTTCACAAAATTTAGCTTTTACATATCGCTCAAATTCATATAATTCTGAAGTAAACAAGGTTGCAAAAATTTATAATGATAACATTGATAATTTTAAAAATTTTTATAGTTATTGTGACACAACAATAAAACCACTTTTTTCCATAAATTTAAGTAATGAAGACATAAATTATTTTGCAAAAAAGTTTTTGGAAAAGTATAAAGAAATAACTAAAGCAAATTTAGATATGTTTTTAGCAATAAAAGATGTAATTAACAACTCAGTTGTTCGTGGTTTCGGAATAAACGAATATTCTTCACTTTTTACAACATTGACCATAGATTCTTGCGTTGCTGTAAAAGATAATTTTCCTTTATCATCGCAACTTGCAATATTAACTTTGGTAAATTCCACAGCTTTTTCAAAATACACATACACACAAAGCGATATTGATGAATTACAAGCACAATACAATATTTTTAATGCACAGGAGGAAGTATGAAAAAACTTGTAAGCTTAATTTTACTTTTAACATTTTCCTTTATTTTTGTTGCTTGTGGAGAACCTGATGAATTTTGGAAGAACACAGCTAAAACTTATGAAACAATTTTAGGAACAGATGAACTGCCAATAAATCAAGAAATTTTTTATGATGAAGCAGTTACATACTCTTCTAAAATAACTGACGTAATAAACAACAACACAACGGGCTATTATGTTTTAAATATCTATGAAGATATGTTGCACAACTCTTTTATAGCAACAAAAAATTATTATAACAATTTCGGAATTGTAACATTAAAAACCCAAGATGAAAATGTAAAGCAAAAACATAATGAATTAGTTGATAGTATAAACAATTTAAAAAGTGAGATAGCTAATTTTAATGTAGCAAAAAATACATTTATAAACAATTTGGAATCCATTTCTAATATTACAACAAGTCCTATTGCGCTTCAAGAGTTAAAAGAATATAAGAGAGAGTTTTCCAAATTGATTTTAGCAGTATCAGAATGTAATAATTTATTTTTAGACACCTATGAAATTTCCTATGAAATTTTACAAAACGAAAACGATGTAGACATTAAATATTGTTATATCTCATCTTTAACAAAAGTGATTTATGCATTCAACTTATATGCTTTTGGTGAAAATGACGGACAATATTTGTCAAGCACAAGTGCTAGTTCATTTATTTTTTACTTAATTGAAAAACTTGACAACAATGTTTCCTTTACAAACACAAATTTTGAAGAATGGAAAGATGTTTACAATTCATACTTAGCAGAGCTTTCCCTATTTGAAGAATGTCTACAAAAAATTGAAGTTACCAACTATGATGAAACGGACAAATTTGAAACAGCTTATTACAATAAAATAAACAATTTTATGACAAACTACATTTATGAAATGTATTCATTTACAACAAAATTGATAGGAGAATAAAATGGACACAAAAAAACTTGCAAACCTACTTTATCCAAATGCAAAACCAATAGAATATTGGCTTGAAAAATATCCCAAAAGAAATTTGCCACAAGGGGCAGAAGTGACAAGAATATCTCCAAGTCCAACGGGATATCTCCATATTGGACACGCATACAGCGCACTTATAAGTAAGTTAACAGCAATGCAAACAAATGGAGTATTTTATTTTAGACTTGAAGATACAGACCAAAAAAGATTAATAGACAATGCCGGAGATATTGCATACAATATGCTTACTCATTACAATTTGAAACCAGACGAGGGATACAGGGGGGATGAACTTCCTCAAATTGGCGAATATGGTGACTATGTACAAAGTAAAAGACTTGCAATTTATCAATCTTTTGCTAGATATCTTGTTGAAAAAGGACGAGCATTTCCTTGCTTTTGCAAAAAAAGTGAAGGTATGGAAGATATAGAAGAAAGAAGAAACAAGCAACTTGAAGAAAGTGGATTTATTGAAGAAAAAGATGTTTGCAGAAATTTGACCTTAGAAGAAATTACAAACAAAATTAATGATGGTGAGCCTTTTGCTTTAAAACTTAAATCTGAAGGAAATCCCGAAAAGACTTTTGAATTTACAGATTTGATTAAGGGAAAAAGAGAGATAAGGGAAAACGCTAAAGATGTTGTCTTGATGAAAAGCAACGGCATTCCCCCATACGCATTTGCACACGCAGTTGATGACAGCTTGATGGGTACAACAATTGTAGTCAGGGGTGAAGAGTGGTTCCCATCGCTATCAGCACATTTGGAAATTTTTAATGCTTTAGGATTTAAAGCACCCAAGTATGCGCACACTCCCGTTATATGTAAACTTGACGAATCCGGAAATAAAAGAAAGTTAAGCAAAAGAAAAGACCCAGAAGCAGATGTGAGATTCTTTATTGAAGCAGGATATCCCAAAATTGCTGTAATTGAATACTTATTAAATTTATTAAATTCCGATTTTGAAATTTGGAGAGCAAATAATCCAACAAAAAAATATACGGAATTTCCATTTTCAATTCAAAAAATAGGTTCCAATAATCCTATGTTCGATTTTGCAAAACTATCCGACATTTCAAAAAACTATATTTCCCATTTAACAGCAGAGGAAGTATATTCAATGCTGGTTGAATGGGCAAACAAGTTTGACATTGAATTTTGCAAAACACTTACAGAGAACCCAGACTACTCCAAACAAGTTTTAAACATTGACAGAGAAAATGCCAAACCAAGAAAGGACATAGCAAAATGGAGTGAAGTGAAAAATTACTTCGATTATATGTTTTACGGGATTAAAAATTATGAGCTGGATGGAATTGACAAAGAAAAATTTAAAGAAGTGATAAAAGCTTACAAAGATGTTTACAACGAAAATGACGATAAAGAAACCTGGTTTAAAAGAATTAAAGAACTTGCTCCATCTCTAAACTATGCAGTTGATAACAAGTTATATAAAGCTTGTCCTGAACAATTTAACGGCAATATTGCAGATTTTTGTACATATATACGCCTCGCTCTTACAGGTAAGAAAAATTCTCCTGACATTTATGAAATAGCAAAAATTTTAGGGGCAAAGGAAGTTAAAAGAAGATTTGAAAATATATAAAAAGCTCGTTTGAGCTTTTTATTTTGTTTCATATATGACATCTCCATCTTTACCATATTTTTCTTCTAACTCATAATAGTCTCGATAATAGTCTTGACTTTCCTTATATGCGATTTCTTGTTCTATGCTATCAAGTTTATTTTGCATTTCTTCTGCCTTTTGGCTTGCTATTTCTTCTTGATACTTCATTGAAGAAATTTGAAAAGATTGCACAATGCCTATTATCAATAAAGCTCCAAGTAATAAAATTGCCAAAATAAACAATGTTTTAACTAGACTTTTTGTCATCTTCTTTACCTTTTTTCCTTGTATTTATTTTTTTTAAAATTTCATTACATTTAATATAACACAAGTCTATAAATTTTTCAACTAATTTTCCAAATGTTAATCTTTGAATAGAAAAGAACAAGAAAAACACAAAAAGTTCATATACTCTAATCTCTCCAAAATTAAATAGATAGATACATAAAAAAAATAAGGAAAACACAATTAATGTTGAAAAAAAATCCAATATGTGTTTAAAATTTTTATTTTTATTGGTTGTTTTCCATATAAAATTTGAAAAATCAAAAACGATACCACTTAAAAAACCAAATATGATTAACATCAAAAATACAAGTGGTTGTGAAAGAGTTTCTAAAAGCATTATTTAAAAATCCTTTTATAAAGTGGAACTTTGGGCGCTGAAAATTTCATTCCATTGACCTTTCCCGTAATGGTTAAAACTTTGTTTTCCACATCAAGCGCTTGTACTTCCATATTTTCTCCCGTTATTGCTAACTTTTCTCCTTCAACTTCAACAAGCACTTCTGCCTGACTAACTCCGTAAACCTTTGTAACACCTAAAATGTTAAGATTTTCTCTATTAGTGAGAGTTATTACACTTTGCATAAAATTCTCCTTTAAATTAATATATTAAAGGAATATAAGATATATGAAATTAAAGATAGTTTTTATATTTTTTTTGTAAACTTATTTTATAATAAATAAAAAAAATAATTTTTAATTAAATTAAAAATTATTTTATAAAATTATATTATTTAATTTTTTATTAACCCTTTTATGAATTTATAAATTAATATTTCTATATATTAATAAAATTTATTTTTTAAATTTTTTTATTCAAAATGGTCAGTGCTTTATCAATAGACAAATCTTCTTCCCTCAGGTATTTTGACAAAAGTTCATAGAACGATTTTAATACGCTTTCTCCATTTTCTGTCAAAAGATAATATCTATTTCTTTTATCTTCTTTCCCCTTTTTACACACAATCAAATTTTTATTTTGTAACCCTAAACAGCTTGAAGAAAAATTTGTTTTTATAATACCCAACTTATTGATGAGCAAAGTTGCAGGCGCAGGAGAATATTTTTTTATTAAACTTAGAATCTTTAACTTGCTGACATTCAATTCAAAATTATGCTGATTACAAAATGTATCAGCAAGTATATATAATTCAAATAGCTTCTCTGCTTCTGTCATATTTTTATTCTATAATATTTTATATTTTAAGTCAACAATTATAACTTTTCTATAATCCTTAATTTTGCAGATGTTGACCTGGTATTTTTCTTCTGCTCAATATCTGAAGCAATAATAGGTTTTTTGGTGATATTATTTACTGTTCTTTTGTGTCCACATACACAAATTGGCATATTGGGAGGACATAGGCAATCTTGTCCTTCTTCCTTAAAAATTTTTTTAACAATTCTATCTTCTAAGGAATGAAAGCTCAAAACACACATTCGACCACCTTGCTTTAATTTGGTTATTAAAAATCTTATTGTGTCTTCAAGGCCATTTAACTCCTGATTAACTTCAATTCTTATTGCTTGAAATGTTTTTTTGCTCGCCCCACCACTTTTATAAACATAGGACTTAGGCAAACATTCTTCAATTATTTCTTTTAACTGAAATGTTGTTTCAATTGGACTAATTTTTCTTTTTGAAATTATTGCACTTACAATTTTTCTAGCAAATGACTCTTCTCCATATTCCCACAATATTTTTAAAAGTTTTTCTTCTGAATAGAAATTAACAACATCAAAAGCTGTCAATTTTTGTTCCGTGTCCATTCTCATATCCAGCTTGCCATCTCGTAAAAATGAAAATCCCCTACTTGCGTCATCTATTTGATGAGAGCTGACGCCCAAGTCTATAAGTACCCCATCTAAACTTGTTATTTTTAATTCGTTTAAAACACTTTCTACATTTTTAAAATCCGATTTTACAAGGATTTTATTTTTAAATTTTTCCAATCTTTTTTTACTATAATCTAACGCATCATCATCCTTGTCAATTCCTATAAGCAGTCCATCAGGATTTAATCTTTGTAAAATTTGTTCACTGTGTCCAGCACCACCAATAGTACAATCCAAATAAACACCAGAGGGATTAATTTTTAATCCCTCTAATATTTCATTGACCATTATAGGTTCGTGATAAAATTCCATTTCATTCCCCGAGCAATCCAAAAATAGATTTTAAATTGTTAATTAAATTTTCATCTGTAATTTGTTCATTTACATAAGTGTAAATTTCTTGTTTTACATCTTCTGAAAGCGAAATTGTGGCGCCTTCTTCTGCTATTGTTGTAACAAGCTCCTGAACTTCCTCGTCTGCAAAAATATCAACCAAATTTTTTGCATCTTCTGTTTGCAATGTTCCATTATCTATTTTATCTAAAACATCTTTTGTTGTGTCTGCAATTTCAATAAGTTTGCTAATTGATATATTCCCCACATCTGCCAACGCACCAACATTTAAGCCTAGTTCATTTTCTATAGAGCTTTTAACTTGCTCATTTACATAATCTTCTAAAAGAATATATGCTTGCTTAAATACTCCCTCATCTTGCAAGTCTGGTCCATAATATTTTGTTGCATTATTCTCTAATGCGCTTAACAGATTTTCCAATTCTGAAGTCTCTGGATTATTTAACTTCAAATATTCTACAATTTCTTTAATAACATCTATAATATCTTGAGATTGGTCATAAATATTAAAGTCTATTGTAATTTTATTTAAGGTTGAAGTCTCTTCTGTTATTGTTTCATCTGTAATCTTTTCTATTTGGAAATTAATTTCATTTAAAATTTCAACTGCAATCTTCTTTAAAAGCTTTCCTTGTAATATTGGCATCATAATTGTTTCAACATCATTTTTAATTAAATTATCGCCGTCCATAACATCTTGTGTTGTAAATGTTTTTATTATTTCAGTAACATCTTGTCCATTCAGCAAAGCTTGTAAAATGTTGGTGTTTTGCCCATCTATTACAATATCTTTTTCTATCATTCTGCTAAACGCATCTTTATAAGCTGTCAACTCATTGTTCCAAAATTTGTTATCAATAAAGTTGTCCAATTTTGCGCAACTAAAATCTATATATGGACTTAATTCTTCATTGTTATCAAGAGTTGTTATAATGTCGTTATAAATATTACCACTTGTTCCGTCTTGATTTTGATAATTCCATATAGGAAGTGTTGCAAAATAATCAAGTGCCATAGCAAAATTGTCTATACAGTTTACAAAGCTTTCATCAATCATATCAATGCCAAAAGTAAGTTCTTTGCCTTCATAGGACTTGACAACTTCGCATAGTTGTTCAAACAATCCTGTAAGTCCACTTTTTAAAGATGCCCACATTGACCAATCTGATGTTTTTTCTTCCACTCTATTAAGTGTTGTGTTTATTCCACTTTCTATACTTCCTAAAACAACATTAATTGAATTTGTGAGTAAATTTTTTAATAGTTGTGATGAGAAAAATTTATCTATAAGTTTTTCATATCTTGGAATATCTGACTCCACAACACTTAATCCAGTTACAACTTCAACAAAATTTATGTGTCCATCTTTAATTTGATCTACAATTTCAGACCTTCCACAAATTTCAAAGATGTCAAATATATTTAACGCATCAGTTTTTAACTCTTTTAAGCTATCTTTTGCTTGAATTTCATTTACCAAAACATTAACCAAATTTTTTACATCTTCGTTTTCAATTTCTTCAACTGAATTAAATACATTATCTAAAAAATCAAGGTTGACTGCATCTATAAATTTTGAATCAAAAATTGCATTAACGGAAGCTTTCAATGATGTGTAATCTACATCTTTAAAGCTTGTTTCATCTAAAATGATTGGCTCTAATTTATTTATAAGTCCAACAAGCACATTGGACTCGTTGCTCCAAGAAAAATTTTCAGTACTCTTAAACGCTTGTGTGTTTACATAATTTCCAATATTGGTATCCTGTATTGCGTTTAACAAATTATCGTAAATGTTACTATGGTTAACAGTGTTTACAAAAACACTTGAAGTACTTAGTATATCTAAAACCTTAAAGCCTTCCTCAATCAAAGACTCATATTCCATTTCATAAATTTTTATAGGATCATTTGCTATGTCTTGAATTGAATATTGAGAATTTTTTAAGATATTGTAAACATCTACTCCACTTTGTATAACGCCATTTACTTCATTCCTGAATTGTGACCAATTCACCTTAGCTATATCAATTCTATCTAGTTGAGCACCTTCAAAAACTGTATTTTCTAATGTATCTAATCCAATATTGATTGCTCCGACCATTAAACTTTTTACGCCATTGGAAGCAAAAAAGTTATTTAAAATGTCATTCAAGTTCTTACACTCATCAGCAACCAAAGTGTCTAAAATTACATTAAGATCAACTGTGTCCTTAAAAATTTCATCTGTTATTCCCGATTTACATAGTATCTCAAACGAGCGTACAATTGCTTTAAAATCTGTTTTTAAAATTTCTGCTTCATAATTATCTTTAAAGCCAACTTGCAATGCATTACATAATTCTTTAACTGCATTGTTAGTTGCATCATCGTTAAAATTGTTGTTATTTTGTACATAATCTAAGGCATAAGGTATAATTTCTGAGCTTAAAGTCCTAAAAAGTTGAGACTCAAAAATCAAATCAACAGCCTTGTTTAACCTTACAAAATCAAAATTTTCCCAAACAATATTATTAAAATCGATTTCCAATAAAAATTCAGCAGTGTCGTAAATCTCTGCAAATGTAATGATTTCATTTTTTAACTCAATTTTATTTCCGTCAACATTGATTGAAGCTAGTTCATTAAAACAAAAATCATCAAAACCTACAAGTCCACCTAAAAAATTAATAATGGTTTTATCATAAGCATTAAAATATTCCTGATATTCTTTAGGTACATAATCATCAATCAAATTTTTTACAGCATTTTGACTTTGATTCTCTTCTGCATAAGCGACTTCTACATTGCTTGCATCAGTATAGATTCCCACTAGTCCACTAATTGGTAAAAATGTAAAGAAGCATAACATAAAACCTGACAAAATACCCAACAAACCACCTGCAACTCTATATTTTTTAGGCTTTACATCAATAAGCTCAACAGCTTGTCCTTGTTTTATGGTATAAACCTTTCCATCTAATGCCTTATTTTTTTTGCGTTTAAAAATTATTGTTGCAACAATCATATAAATTATCCACATAACAAGCAAAAAGCAATAAAGACAAATAACAAAAACAGCTAAATTTGCAACCATAACAGGAAAGTTGTCCATAACTCCTGCAAAAGAAGAACCTTCAGTATATAACCCACCGACAACTTCATTATTCGTTATAAAACTCAAAATGTAATCCCTTATTGATATCATCGAGCCATCTATGTTTAATTTTATGTCTATAACTCTATTTGTTATCAATGGGGTAAAAACAAAAGCTAAAATTACTGCGATAGTAAAAAAAGCCAGCCATAATGCTTGTTTTTTTATTCCTCGTTTTAAACCAATTAAAAAGCCCAGAACAACAAAAAGAAGCAAAGCAAGGTTAACTATCAAAATTAAAACAGTTGAGCTCATAAAAAATCTCCTTATAATGCAAATTTATTTTAACACTAAAAGGAGAAAATATCAACAATATTAAACCTTGATTTCAACCAGATTGTTTAAAACCTGGTCACAAGATGTCAAATAATAGGATATATTTTTAATTTTTTTAATCAACTCTCGTTTTACATAAGGACCGTGTAAATGTCCATAGCATACAGCATTTATTTCATACTTTTCAAAGAGTTTTGTAAACTCACTTTCTTCCCAAATTGAATTTGTTGGTGGATAATGCATCATACAAATAATTTTTTCATTATTTTTTTGCAAATCCTTTGCAGATTTTAGTGTCAGTTCAAGCCTTATCTGTTCCCTAGCATAAATCTTTTTATCTTGTTCTCCACCAGAATTAACTTTTTCAGGAACTATCCACCCCCTAGTTCCACATATAATAAAATCCCCAACTTTAAAGGCATCATTTTGTATTGCGATAACATTTGGTGGTAAAACATTTCTCACGGCAGTAACACTATTCCACCAATAATCGTGATTTCCTTTAATGATAAAAATTTTACCCGGTAAAGAAGATAAAAATTTAAAATCTTCTGTTGTATCAGCAAGCTTCATCGCCCAGCTTATATCTCCAGCAATTAAGACAATGTCATCTTCGGATACTTTTTTTAGCCAATCTTCTTTTATTTTTTCCAAATAATTGTTCCATTGCTGACCAAAAATATCCATTGGTTTATTTGAACCAAAGGATAGATGAAGATCAGATATTGCAAACACTTTCATTGACATTTTGCAAGTACACTTCTTACTGTATTCATATCGCACTTGCCATTGTATTCTTGTTTAAAATGTTTCATAACATTTCCAATACTCTTATCATCAAGCTTAGAAATAATCTCCTTTATTTCGTCCTCTGACAACATTTCTGGAAGATAACCTTTAAGAAGGTTAATTTGAATGCTTGCATTTTCAAACATTTCTTTATTTCCAACTTTTTCATAATTGGATTTTTCTTCTTCAAGTTCTTTTAATGTTTTTTGAATAATTTGAACAACATCAGGATCTGTTATGTTTTCACCCTTTTCTCTTTTCTTTATATTTTCAAGCATAATTTTGTTTAATAAAACACTATAAATGCTTCTAGCAACCATATCTTTGCTTTTCATTGCTTCAATGTTTGCCTTTTTAATTTCATCAACTATCATACTTCTCTCCTGATGATAATTATATATTTTTAAAAAATCAAAGTCAACCAACAGAAATATCATTAGAAGAAAATGTTTTTAATTTTTCCACAACTTCAATTAGCAGCATCTTGTTAGTTGCATATTGATTTTTTTCGTGATAAATTGATTTATTGATTGCATTCCTAATAGACTTTTCAACATTGCTGGGTTTTGTTTTATATCTTTCTGCTATTTTAGGATAAACATAATTGTTTAATGATCTAAAAAGTGAACTGTCAAAAAATAACATTTCTGCAATATCTCTTATATATTGTCTACCAATCCATTTTAAGTTAATATCATTTTCAGATAAAAATTCATTTACATAACGATTTTGATCTTCGTTAAACTTGCCCGAAACCATAATTTTGAAACTCCTTAGTCTTAATTTAGCATTTTTTACAAAATTAGTCAAACAATTTTTGTAAAAAAATATAGAAAAAAGAAACAAAAGTAAAAATATTGTAAAATATATAGACAAAAAAAGATTACAAAATTAGACAAAAAGACAAACCAAAGATTGACATTTAAAGGAAAATCTATTAATATAATAGAAGGAGATTTAAAATTCAAAAAATTTTAAAGCCTGAAAATAAAAGGGGGAAATGAAAATGGCAAAAAGAAGAGGAGATTATTTTGGTCTTAGTTATATTGTAAGCTTAATACTTGCAATAATACCTGTAACTTCTTGGATACTTGGAGCAGTTACAAGATTTTCAGAAGGCAAAATTCTTGCAGGAATATTAAGACTTATATTAGGATGGAACATCATTTGGATTATAGATTTAATCTTAATGATAGTTAGCAAACATATTTTGCGTTTACTAAATATTTAAAGAAAGAACGGAAAATCCGTTCTTTTTTATTATTAATATTTAAAAACTTTCATAAAAACCTTGACATATTGAAAATAATGTTATAGACTTATAAAGCAATTTGGCGGTGTAGCTCAGTTGGTTAGAGCGTACGGTTCATACCCGTAAGGTCAGTGGTTCGAATCTACTCACCGCTACCAATCTTTGATAAAGCAAATAAGTCGAAGATTTTGACCGAAGGGCAAAACGAGCCCAAAAGGCCAACAAATAAAAAAACATCAGTTACTCTTCGCAGAAATTTCTTCGCACGAGAGTAACGGCCAAACTCCCAATGAAATGGAGTTTGCGTCTGGCCGTTGAATAAAAATTTGTGGCCGACAAGCGAAGATTTTGACCGAAGGGCAAAACGAGCCCAAAAGGCCAACAATCAAAAATATCAGTTACTCTTCGTAGAAATTTCTTCGCACGAGAGTAACGGCCAAACTCCCAATGAAATGGAGTTTGCGTCTGGCC
>CALVNP010000003.1 GCA_944349805.1 uncultured Clostridia bacterium | reverse complement strand
TTACAATGGATGTTGGTATTATTATTGATGTTATAGATTATTTTAAGGAAGATTTAGATATATCTGTAGACCATCTAAAGAATGAGTATCAAATTATTCGAGCTGGTAGAGCTAATCCTCACATATTGGATAGAGTTATGGTGGATTATTATGGTGCAATGACACCTCTTAATCAGATGTCAAACATTGCTGTTGCAGAAGCTAGAATGATTACTGTTAGTATGTGGGACATTTCTATGCTTAAAGAAGCTAAAAAAGCGATTGAAATGGCAGATTTGGGCGTTTCTGTGAGCGATGATGGTAGAATTATAAGATTGGTTTTCCCTGTTTTGACAGAAGAAAGAAGAAAAGAAATTGCAAAGCAGGTTAGAACACTTCTTGAAAATTGTAAAATTGCTATGCGTTCAGCTAGGCGTGATGCTCTTGATTTGCTTAAACAAATGAAAAAAGATGGGGAGATGTCTGAGGACGAATATGCTGGCGCCGAAAAAGACATTCAAAAAATAATTAAAAATTATACAACAAAAGTTGATGAAATCTGTCAAGCAAAAGAAAAAGAAATTATGGAAGTCTAATTTGGAGTGTAATTTGAATTTAAAAATACCTAAACATTTGGCAATTATTTTAGATGGCAATGGGAGATGGGCGACAAGAAGAGGTCTTCCAAGAACATTTGGGCATAAAGCAGGAATAGAAGCTGTAAAAAATACAGTTGAAAATGCACAAGAACTTGGTATAAAAATTTTAAGCTTTTTTGCTTTTTCCACTGAAAATTGGAAAAGAGACAAACTTGAAGTTGATGCAATTTTTGATATTTTAAGAAACTATATAACGGAAAATGAAAACGAATATTTAAATAAAAATATAAAGCTTGTTACAATGGGGGATTTATCCAAACTCCCTTATGATTTATGTTGCAAGTTTGAAGAGTTGAAAGAAAAAACAAAGTCAAATGACGGATTGATTGTTAATATCGGGTTAAATTATGGTGGAAGAGATGAGCTTGCTCGTGCATTTAACTTGATGGTGAAAGATGGTAAAAAATCCATAACAGCAGATGATATAAAAAAATATTTATATACAAGTGACATTCCTGACCCAGACTTTGTTATAAGAACAAGTGGTGAACAAAGAATTAGTAATTTTATGCTTTTTCAATGTGCATATTCAGAGTTCTATTTCCCGAAGGTTCTATGGCCAGATTTTAATAAAAAACATTTAATCAAAGCAATAAAAGTATATTCAAAAAGAGATAGACGTTTTGGGGGAATTAATAAGGAGAAAAAATGAAACAGAGGTTTTTGACAGGAATAGCAATGATTGCATTGTTGGTTTTGGTTTTCTTTTCTAGAAGTTTAACATTATATGTTTTTGATGTTTTTATAGGACTTTTAGCAATTTTAGCTGGTTTGGAATTTTCTAGACTTTTAACCAAGATGGGCTATTATAATTTTAATATTATAATTGGAATATTTCCTACATTGTTTTATCTGGCATTTATGCTTAGCACATATTTTAAACTTCCAATATATTTAGTTTTGGTTATTATTGTTGCTTTAATATTGTTACTAAACTTGTGGCTTTTCCTATTTTGTGTTATTTTCAAAAAGAAAACATTAAACGAAATGAATATAAGGGGAGTAAGGACAAGCTTAACAACTTATTCATTTCAAAAATCCACACAAACAATGTTTGGAATGTTTTATCCTACATTTATGTTAATGTTGCTTGTGATACTGAACAGATGTGAAGAATTAAGCTATATTTTTACAAAAGCTTCTGGCTTTAATGGAATTTTAAGCTTTTTCATCCTATTGCTAGCATTTTTAATTCCAATTATAACAGATACTTTTGCATATTTGACAGGTAGTTTGTTTCGTGGTAAAAAACTGTGCCCAAATATAAGTCCAAACAAAACAATATCTGGAGCAATTGGGGGTGTTGTTTGGACTATCATTAGTGTTGTGGTTCTGTATGCAATTTTAAATACAATTGGTGCATATCATCAAATGTTTCAAACTTTAAACTTATCAGTTTGGTCTTTGATAATATTAAGTGTTTTGGCATCAGTAAGTTGTCAACTTGGCGATATTTTTGAAAGTGCATTAAAGCGAAAAGCTAATGTTAAGGATTCTGGGAATTTACTTCCAGGTCACGGAGGTATTTTAGATAGAATAGATAGTCATATTTTCAATTCTGTTATTATATTTGTTTTCTTTTTAATATTTATTTTATAAGGGGTTTTTATGGTTGTAGTTTATATTATTTTAGCAATTGTTGTCTTATTGCTAATGGTGTTAATACACGAATTAGGACATTATATTGTTGGTAGGATATTAAAATTTAAAATCACTGAATTTTCTGTTGGTTTTGGAAAGGTGATAGCTCAAAGGACAAATAAAAGAGGAGAAAAAATATCTTTGCGTTTGTTTCCTTTGGGTGGATATTGTGCATTTTTTGGAGAAGATACGGAAGAAACAGATACTAATCCTGATTCTTTTGTAAATCAGAAACCTTGGAAAAGGATTCTTGTTTATATAGCTGGACCGTTATTTAATATTTTATCTGCAATTATATTTTCATTTATTTTGCTTGTTTCCTTGGGTTATGGAAATATTTATAGAGTTAGTTTTGTTAACCCTAATTTTACTCAGTCTGCAACTGTCTTTCAGGAAGGAGATATAATTTACGAAATAAATGATAAAAAAATTGATTATGTTTGGGGTTCTACAATTGAAACCATTTTACCAAACATAAAAGATGGAGAAGAAATAAAAATTAAATATAGAGATGTTGAAAGTGGAGAAATTATAACGGAAACAATTATTGCTGAAACACATCTACAGATTGATCAAGAAAGTGGAGAAGTTGTAGTTGATAAAGATGGTAATCCTGTAAATCAAACAGGTTTAGGATTAAGTTTGCAATTATCTAGTGAAAGATTGTCCTTTGGGCAAGCGCTTTTACAATGTGTGCCATTCACAATTGGGCTTATTTGGATGGTATTAAAATCTTTGTGGCTATTAATAACATTCCAACTACCAATAAGTGCAATAGGAGGTCCTATTACGACAGTTAGCGTTGTTGCTTCAACTCTTGGTCAAAGCTTTGCTAGCATACTTCTTTTTATGCCACTTATCGCAGCAAATTTGGGTGTATTTAATTTGTTGCCATTTCCAGCATTAGATGGTTCTCATATTGTTTTTACAACAATTGAATGGATAAGGAAAAAACCAATTAATAGAAATGTTGAAAATTGGATACATTTTATAGGGCTTGTTGTGTCGTTTGCTTTTGTAATAGTTGTCGATATTGTTCATTTTTTTGTTTAAAGTATGGAAAAATTAATAAGTGAGATAAATAAAAAATTTAATAATGAGTTTTCTTATTTGAAGATTTATGATGTAGAGTATTCTGTAAGTAATAAAAGCTGTACATTTACTTTTATGTATCCTGAAAACATAGCGAATATTTCAAATGAAGATAGAAAAAAAATAAATTTATTTGTAAATGAATATTTAAATTTAAATAATAATGTTATAATCAAATATAAAAAATCTTATTTAGATAAAGAGTTTATTTTAAAAGAAATATTATTTTTTTTAAAAAATTCTTATTCTTCCATTTTTGCATATATTTCAGAAAAACAGATAAATATAAAAAATAATAACTGTTATATTAATGTTGTTTTAGACATTGCAAAAAATATATGTGATGGTGTTGATATAAAAAAGTTTGAACAAAGTTTAAGTTCTTATTTATTTTCTAAATTCTGTGCTGAATTTTTTGTTTGTGTCAATCAGACGGATTATGTAGAATTTGAAGGTGCTATAGAGAAAAATCTTGAAAAAGCATTAAAAAGCGTTACTGTTGAAAAATTACCCAGATATAAGGTGGTTGAACCTGTAATGCTTGTGGGAAAAGAATTTTATTTTGAACCTGAGTATATCGGAAATGTAAAGACGGAAAAACAATCAGTTATTTTTGCAGGCAAAATTGTAAATATTAATAAAAAAACATTTATAAAAAAGGGTAAGGTTGAAAAGGAAAAAGCATATTATACTTTTGGTTTAAATGAAGGTAAAGCACAAATAAGTGTAGTATATTTTTGTCCAAAAGCAAACGAAGTAAAAATGGATAAATTAGTGGCTGGTGATACTATATGTGTTATGGGTGATGTGAGAAATGGATACAATGGTTCATTAACTTTGTATGCTAAAAATATTGCTCTTTGTGAACTGCCTGAAAATATATATGAAGTAAAAGAAGAGAAAAAGATTGTATTACCTACGGAATATAGAGTTGTTAAACCTGAAAGAGTACTTTCGCTTGAGCAAGAAAATATATTTGAAAAAAATATCATTTATAATAAATATATATATGATAACAATTTTGTTGTCTTTGATGTTGAAACAACAGGACTTGATGCTGAAAGTTGTGAAATAATTGAGATTGGGGCCAGTAAAATTGAAAATGGGAAAATTTGTCAAAAATTTCAAACGCTTGTAAAACCAACAGAAAGTATTAGCAAACTTATAACAGATTTAACGGGAATTGATAACAAGATGGTTGAAAATGCGCCATCCATTAAAGATGTGATAAAAGACTTTTACCATTTTTGTGAAAATTCAGTTTTGGTTGGATATAATGTTAGCTTTGATATGAAATTTATACAAAATGCTGGTAAAAATTACGGAATTACCTTTACAAATGATGTTGAAGATGCAATGGTACTTGCAAGGGAAAAAGTTAGATTAAGCAATTACAAACTTAAAACAGTTGTTAAAGAGCTAAATATTGTTTTAGAGAACGCGCATAGAGCATATAATGATGCACTTGCCACTGCAAAAGTCTTTTTAAAATTAAATGAATTATAAATCACCAAATGGTGATTTTTTTTGTATAAAAATAATGATAAATAAAAAAATAATATAGTGGATTGTATAAAAAGAACTATTATACTTAAATATGTTAATATATTTTCATTTTTATGCTATATATCAATCTTAGCATATTTTTTTCTAATAGGAAAAGTTTTTGAAGAGTGGTTTTCTTTGGCTGTGTTGTTGATTGGTTTTAATTGTATTTTAAAAAGTTGGTTTTTTCAGCTGGATTCAAGTTTGTTTATTGGAAGTACTTTAATTTTTGTTGCAATTGCGTCCTTTTTGCAAAGCTTTTTTATGATAGATGCAAATATGTTTTATCCTTGGTATATATTTTCATTATCATTCGGTTGTTTAATGGTTTTTTCAATTTTTCGTCAAAAAATTCATTTAAAATTGTTTGTGATAATTAGCATAGAAGTGATAATATTATTTATATATAAATTCGACTTGTTGCAAAAGGAATTGTTTTATGTTATAAATAGCTTGTACTTACTTTTTGTACTTCTACTATTTATTAGATCATATAGAAAAAATTTAGGGAGCTAGTATGTTTAAAACTGAAAAAAATGGCTATTCAAAATCTGAGGTTGATTCTTACATAAAAAAAATGATTACTGACCACGATAAAGAAATAATGGATTGTAAAATGAAAAATTTAGAGCTTGAAAAAAAGATTTTAGAAGAGCGACCAGACAAAAAAAGCGCTAATGAATTTGCTGAGGCTTTGACTAATGCAATGGAAAAGGCAAAGCAAATAGAAACAAGTTGGAGAAATATTTATAAACTTAAAATTCAACAATTAGATTTGTTGTATAACAGATTTCAAACTCTTTTTACAGAAGCTTTGGAAAAATACCCACAGCTAGAAAATATAGGAAATATAAAAAATGTTATTGATGAATTTAAATCTGCTGTAAAACTTGCAATGCAGGAGGACTTTGATACTGAAATTACTGCTCCTGTTCAAACGGATAATGATACAATAAGAAGATTGCTTTCTAAAATGGCTAATTATGGCAAAGAACAAGACGATGTCAAAGTTGTAAAAGTTAAGAGAAGAAGAAATATAAGAGATGGTAAAAAGGACATATATTTTGAAGAAAAAAGCAAAATAAAACCCATAGCTGATGTGGAAATTTCAAAAAACGAGAACTTTAATAGTCCTTTGGAAAAATTTTTGCAAGAAGAAAGTGGGGAACACACCTATGATAAATTCTTATCTAAAAACCCTAATAACAGCTTAGAACCAAATGAAAGTGGATTTGATTTAAAGGAAGCAGTCAATCCTACTGAGGATTTAGAAGAAATTATGAAAGCTTTTAACTTCTATCCTGGGAAAAAAGATTAAAAAAGATTAAAAATTTTTAAAAAAGTTGTCAAAAATTATTGACTTCTTTTTTTTATAGTGATAAACTGCTAGCAGTCGAGATTAAAGAGTGCTAGCAATTTGTGAATAATTTTAACAAAACTTCATATATTATCAAAGGAGGGCAGTCTTGAAGGAAGAAAGGCTTAAAGGGAGAAAACACGAACTTATTATTTCAGTTGTTGAGGATTATATCAAAGATGCAAGTCCCATTACTAGTGGGGGAGTACAAAAAAATCATCTTTCAGATGTAAGTACGGCAACACTAAGAAATGAATTAAGTGCCTTAGAAGCTATGGGGTTGTTAAAGCAATTACATACTTCAAGTGGAAGAGTCCCAACAGCATTGGGTTATAAGTATTATGTAAATCATCTTCTTCAAACTTTGACATTAAATTATAATCAATTAGATGATGTTAAGGATTTGTTAGATGAGCGAACAAAAAGTCTTTCTGAAATTGTTTCAGGCATTGCAAAAATAATTAACAAAGCTGTTAAATATCCCACTGTTATTTACTTAAATGGCTATGATAAGCTTGTTGTTGAAGGAATTAAAATTGTCCCACTTGTAGGTGATAGTGCCCTTGCATTAATTCAAACTTCTGGTGGTTATTTAACAAATACATTAGATGCTAAAGCTTCAAATAAAGCTTATGAAGATGCTTCAAATTATTTAACCAAAAAGTTTACAGGTAAAACTTTAGGGGAAATGATGGAAGATATGGAAGAATATGAAGATGGAATGCAAAAAGAAATTGAAAGCTTTAAACAAATTTTAGATATGTTAATTGAAGGCGTTAAAAGATTTGTTAAAGAAAACAATTTGAATATCCGTCAAGATAAAGCAATAGATGTTTTAGAAGACTGTGGAAACAAAGAACAGGCAACTAAGGTTATGAAGCTTTTAAGTGATAAGGAAGAGCTTGAAAAGGCATTAGAACTTGAAAGTGAGGAATTAAGTGTTTCAATGGTCGATGACGATGAAAAATATTCAGGTTTGGCAGTGATTAAAGCGCCACTTTGTATTGACGGAACACCTATTGCTTCAATCGGAGTGTTTGGACCACAAAGAATGGATTATAAGGGCATTGCATCAGCACTTAAAGTGATTATTAATGAGTTAAAAGGAGATAATGGTGAAAGATAAATCAGAATCTTTAGAACAAGAAAACAAAGTAGAAAATACAAAAAATCAAGAATGCCATAAACATAGCTGTGATTGTAAAAATAAAATGAAGGAATCAGAAGAAGTAAACCTATATTGCGATGAAAATTGTTTTTGCGATGAAAATTGTTCTTGCGATGAAGATTGTTCTTGTGATGATAGTTGCGATTGTGGTTGTGAAAATGGAAATAAAAAATGTGATTGCAATGACAACAAATATTCTAAGGAAGAAGAATATTTGAATATGGCACGAGTTATTCAGGCAGATTTTGATAATTTTAGGAAAAAAAGTTACGAACAAATGGCACTAGCAAAGCAAGAAGGAGAAATACAAGCAATTGAAGTGTTTTTACCAGCTCTTGATGCTTTTGCTGAGGCAAAAAAAGTTATTACTGATGAAAAAATTCTTGCCGGAGTTGAAATGATTGAAAAGAAAATATTTGAAGCATTACAAATTCTTGGTGTAGAAAAAATTGAAGCAGTAGGTAAAAAATTTGACCATAATTATCATAATGCAATTGCTGTAATAAACGATAATTCGCTTGATGATGATGTTGTTCAAACGGAGTATCAAGCTGGTTATAAATTTAAGGATAAAGTTATAAGATATTCTCAGGTTATTGTAAATAAAAAGGAGGAAAAATAATATGGGAAAAATAATAGGAATTGATTTAGGAACAACAAACTCTTGCGTTGCCGTAATGGAAGGAGGCAAAGCAACAGTTATACCTAATGCAGAAGGTGATAGAACAACACCATCTGTTGTAGGGTTTACAAAAGATGGAGAAAGACTTGTCGGAAAGGTTGCAAAGCGTCAAGCAATTGCAAATCACGAAAACACAGTTATCTCAATAAAAAGGGAAATGGGGACAGACCATAAAGTTAAATTAAATGGTAAAGAATATACTGCTCCAGAAATTTCAGCTATGATTCTTTCAAAATTAAAACAAGATGCAGAAAGTTATCTTGGTGGGAAAGTTACACAAGCAGTTATCACTGTTCCAGCATATTTTAATGATAGTCAGCGTCAAGCAACCAGAGATGCTGGTAGAATTGCAGGACTAGAAGTTTTAAGAATTATAAACGAACCTACTGCTGCAGCTCTCGCTTACGGCTTAGATAAAGGTGAAAATAAAAATCAAAAAATCTTAGTTTATGACCTTGGTGGTGGAACATTCGATGTGTCTATTCTTGAAATAGGAGATGGAGTGTTTGAAGTTCTTTCAACAAACGGTAACACAAGACTAGGTGGTGATGATTTCGACCAAAGAATTATAGATTTGTTAGTAGAAGAGTTTAAAAAGACTAATGATATAGATTTGTCAAAAGACAAACTTGCAATGCAAAGACTTAAAGAAGCAGCAGAAAAAGCTAAAATAGATTTATCTGCAACACCAAAAACAACAATAAGTCTTCCATTCATAACAGCAGATGCAACAGGCCCAAAACATTTGGAATATGATTTATCTAGAGCAAAATTCGATAGCATTACAGAAGATTTGGTTAAACAAACACTTACCTGTGTAAATAATGCTTTAAAAGATGCAAATTTAACAATGAACGATATAAGTAAAGTTATTATGGTTGGTGGTTCAACCAGAATTCCAGCAGTTTTGGAAGCAGTTCAAAAATTAACAGGAAAAGAACCATTTAAAGGAATTAATCCTGACGAATGCGTTGCTATTGGTGCAGCAATTCAAGGTGGTGTACTTGGTGGCGAAGTAAAAGATGTTCTTCTATTAGATGTAACACCACTAAGTTTAGGAATTGAAACATTAGGTGGTGTATTCACAAAATTGATTGAAAGAAACACAACAATACCAACCAAAAAATCACAAATATTCTCAACTGCGGCAGATAATCAACCAGGAGTTGACATTCACGTACTTCAAGGTGAAAGAGAGTTTGCTGCTCAAAATAAAACTTTAGGAAGATGTAGTTTAGTTGACATTCCACCAGCTCCAAGAGGAGTACCACAAATTGAAGTTACATTTGATATTGATGCAAACGGTATAGTTCACGTTTCAGCAAAGGATTTAGGCACAAATAAGGAACAATCCATTACAATAACATCATCTTCTAATATGAGTGAAGAGGATATTGAAAAAGCAGTTAAGGAAGCAGAAGCTCACGCAGAAGAAGATAAAAAACAAAGAGAGTTTGTAGATACCAAAAATCAAGCAGATAATATGGTTTATACTCTTGAAAAGATGTTAAAAGAAAATGGCGATAAACTTTCTGCTGATGATAAAAAGAAACTTGAAGATGCAATTGCAAAAGCTAAAAAAGATTTTGAAAGTACAGACATTGAAGTAATTAAAAAAGGACTTGAAGAATTGACAACATCTTCAAATGAAGTGGTTTCAAAGATGTATCAAAATGCCCAAGCGCAAGCTGGCGAAAATCAACAACAAAATAAAAAAGATGACGGCGACCCAGAAGTTGTTGTAGATTAAAAGTAGGGTCGGGTAACCGACCTTACAAAATATTTAAGGAAAAGGAATTTTTTATGGCTGAAAAAGATTATTATAGTATTCTTGGAGTTGACAAAAAGGCAAGTCAGGAAGATATCAAAAGTGCATATCGTAAACTTGCAAAAAAATATCACCCTGATATTAACAAAACTCCAGAAGCTCAGGAAAAATTTAAGGAAATTAATGAAGCTTATGAAGTGTTGGGTGACGAAAAAAAGAGAGCAAACTATGATCAATTTGGGTCTGCCGAAGGTTTCCAAGGATTTAATGGTAATGCTGGTGGATTTTCAGGTTTCGGTGGTGGATTCGGTGGATTTGATATTTTCTCAGACATTTTTTCTGCTTTTGGTGGAAATCAAGGAAGAGCAAATGTTATGGAACAGGGTGAAGATATCAACCTTCAAATGACTATATCTTTTGAAGAAGCAGTTTTTGGCTGTAAAAAAGATATAAGCATAAACCGTATTGAAAAATGTGAAGATTGTCACGGTACGGGAGCAAAAAACGGAACGGAATATACAACTTGCCCAGAATGTAATGGAACAGGAAGAGTTAGATACACTCAAAATACAATTTTTGGTACAACAATAAGAGAAGGTGGGTGTAAAAAATGCGATGCGACAGGAAAAATTATTAAAGAAAAATGTTCTAGTTGTATGGGTAAAGGCTATAAAAAGGTCAATAAGGTTGTAACAGTAAAAGTACCTGCGGGAATAGATGATGGTCAAGTTTTAAGAATGGCAGGTTATGGTAATGCTCCGTACAAAATGGGTGAGAATGGTGACTTAAATTTAAAAATTAAAGTTCAACCTCATAAAATTTTTACAAGAAATGGTTATGATGTTTCTTTTGACCTATGGTTACCATTTACTACATTAATATTAGGTGGCAAAGTTGAAATTCCAACATTAAATGGGAAAACTGTTTTAGATATTAAAGAACTTACTCAAACGGGGACGGTTATGAGATTAAAGAACAAGGGAATAAAGTATCTAAATCGTGAAGTTTATGGGGATATGTTAGTAACATTAAAAGCAGAATTCCCTAAATCATTAGACAAGAGTACAAGAGATACATTAAAGGCAATAGCTAATCAAACTGATGGAAGTTATGTCAAATACAAAAAGTTTATTGAAGCGAGCAAATAACAAATAAATTTCCTCTTATTAAAAGGCAGGTCAAAACCTGCCTTTTTTATTTTATAAGTACTTTTTTAAATTTTGATAATTGTTTTCTTCTAATTCACAAAGTTTGTTGCATAAATCGGTTAATTCGTCTGATGTGCTAGAATAATCTTTTATGTCCTTTAAACATTGGACAATCCCCATTACAGTACCTATTAAAAACATCTGTGCTATATTTCTTGTACTTTTGTCCATTATTGTTCCTATGTTTATTGAACTCCATAGTTTTAATTTTTCAAACCAATTATTGTCCTTTAAATTTATATTTTCGCTTTTGGCGACCATTTCACATTCTCTACTTAATAAGTCATATTTTGAATATTCTTCGCTTAATTCTTTTCTAAAATCTTCATCTTCAACTTTTGGAAGTATATCTTCAATAGATTGAAGGGCTGTAGATAGATTTTGAAAGATTGAATTTATAAATTTAATATAATTTTCGTTATGTTCCATATTAACTCCTTTAACATTCTTATTATGTACGCCAAATTATTTAATATTCTTAGAATACTAAAAAAACTTTTGAACAAACTATTGTTAATGAAAAAGAGTACAAAGATAATTTTAATATTGTTTATAATTAGTGCAGTTGCTTCAATTTTGTTGTTTAAACAAGTTAAAGAAGGAATAATTATTGGGGAACAATTATATTTCAATTTTAGTCCTGTTGGTTATATTGGATTAATTTTAATTCTATTTGCATTTGTGTTTGGTTCAATTTTATATATAAAGTTTATTAAGGCACAAAATTTTAGTAATATGTTGTTTTTTATAACTGTTCCATTAACTTTATTTTTTTCATCGTTAATATATTTGGTTTCAAATATTAATAACTACACCAATCCTCAAGTTGAAATTGTCAAACAGGTATTGAATGTCAATACAAACAACAATGTAAATTATGTTTGGGCAATTTTATTAGCCGTAATATATTTGACATTATTATTCTTAACCTTAACATTTGTTTGTAAGCCTATAAAAAAAATTGAAAAAGCTGTGTATAGGTTGTCAGATGGGCGAGTTAAAGATGATATATTGATTGGTGGAAATAAACAGTTTGTTGGAATAGAACACGGTTTAAATAAAATTAATGATGTATACAAAGAGAAAGAAAATTTATTAAGAAAAACAAATATTGAATATGAAAAATTTATACCAAAACAATTTTTAAAATTTTTAGGTAAAAATAGCATTTTAGAACTTGAGCTTGGAAATCAAGTCCAAAAAGAAGTTACGACAATGTTTTGCGATATAAGAAATTCTACAATAACAAGTAGTACATTGAGTTTGGAAGAAAATTTTAACTATATAAATTCATATTTAAAAACAGTTTCGCCATTAATTAGGAAATATGGTGGTTTTGTAGATAAATATTTGGGAGATGGAATACTTGCAGTTTTTATACAACCAGAGAATGCAATAGAATGTTCAGTTCAAATTGTTAAAGCTATTGAACAAAAAAATAAATCAAATTTAAAAATTCCAAGTATGGATGTTGGGATAAGTTTAAACACGGGAGAAGTTGTTTTTGGAGTTGTTGGGGAAGAAGAAAGAAAAAGTCCAACAATTATTTCTGATACGGTTAATTTAGCTTCAAAAATGGAAAATATTAATAAATTTTTTAAAACAAAAATTATTTTTTCAAAACGAACTCTAAATAGTTTAAAAAGTGAATATCCATTATCATATAGGTTTATTGGCAACTTAACCTTAGACGAAAAAAATTTATTATCATTGTTTGAGTGTTTAGATGCTTATGACAAAAAATTAAGAGAAAGATTAGAGAGTATTAAAGTTACATTTGAACAGGGGGTAAGATACTATAATTTAGGAAAATTTCATAATGCTAAAGAAAATTTTCAGCTTGTTTTAAAAAGAGTTAGGGAAGATAAAGTTGCATATATGTATTATAATAGATGTGAACAGAAAATTAATGGGGATAATCCACTGAGATTATAAAAAAGAACGGAAGCTAATTTTGAAATCAAAATTAAAATTGCAAGGCAATTTTGTCGCAAAGCGACTAGCTTCCGTTCTATATTTTTAATTTAAAAAAGGTTAAGCAGATTTTTTTGCATCATCAAGCATTTTAGCAAAATGAGCTTTTTTTCTATTAGCACAATTCGAGTGAATAACACATTCTTTTGCTGCTGTGTCTAGCAAACTACAAACTTTTTTGTATAAAGATTCTGCTTCTTGAACATTTTTTTCATTTATAGCATTCTTAAATTTCTTTGCAAATGTATTTATTTCAGATTTAACAGAACGATTTTGTTCGTTGTTTCTTTCTATTACTTCAACTCTTTTTATTGCTGATTTAATATTTGGCATAAGTCTACTCCTTTTTAATTTTTACTAGACGAGTTTATCATATATTAAACTAATTTGCAACTGTTTTTTTAAAAAAGTATATAAAATTTAATAAGATATATAATATAACTATGAAATCAGATATGTTTGATGAATGCGATGAGGAACTTTTAAAAAATGGATTTAAGGTTAATGACAATTATAAACATAATATAGAGGTTGGAAGTTTAATAATAAAAAGCAAAAAGGAAGCTGAGATGTATCAAAAAGAGATGGGGGAGTATTATATAATCAATTCCCCATATGTACATTTAATAGATGAAAATTGTTGCAATTATACTGAAAATGTCATTTCAAAATGCTTTAAAAGGCTTATAAATAAAAAAAACAGTGTTTTTATAGTGGGCTTAGGTAATCCATCATTAATTTCAGATTCTTTAGGAGACAAGGTTATAAAAAAGATTATTGTTGATGTATATAATTCCAATTCAAGAGTTTTTGCAATGACACCTGATGTTTATATTAAAACCGGTATTAAAACTTCTGATATTATAGAAGCAGTGACGAATAAGTTGAAACCAGATTTAGTTGTAGTTATTGATAGTTTGGGGACATTGAATGAAAAAAGAATTGCAACATCTTTTCAAATTACAACATCTGGCATAGTGCCTGGTGGAGCTTTAAATAATGAAAATAAAATTATATCAAAAGATACATTAAAAACGGATTGTATTGCAATAGGTGTTCCATTAATGTTAATCAACAAAGAACCCAAGACACTTTTAACAGATGTTTTATGCCCTAAAAATATAGATGAATATGTAGAAAGATGTTCACAAATTATAGCAAATGTATTAAATAAAAATTTTCATAGAAAAACAAAATAAAGGTTATAATATATTAAATGAAAACAAAAATATTAGTTGTTGTATTTTTATTATTATTTGCATTTTTATGTGTGTTTTTTGCTGAAGCTTACTATGGATACAAATATCCTTTAAAATATAAAGAAGTAATTGAAGAAGAATCAAATTTAAATAATCTTGATCCTGCTCTGGTGGCTAGTATAATAAACGCAGAAAGTAGATTTGAATCAATGGCTATATCATCTAAAGGAGCAATAGGATTAATGCAAATTATGCCCAAAACTGCAGAATTCGTTGCTGAAAAAATTGGAATTGAGTTCGAACAAAATATGTTGTATGACCCTTCAATCAACATAAAAATTGGATGTTATTACTTAAATTATCTTTCGTTAAAATTTAAAGAAAAAAACACCTTGATTTCTGCATATAATGCAGGGGAAGGTGTTGTTAAATCTTGGCTAAAAAACGAAGAATATTCCACTGATGGATTATCATTAATAAAAATACCATATAAACAAACAAGTACTTATGTAAGCAAAATTAATAACAATTATAAAGTTTACAAAAATAAATTTTAAATTATTTTACTAATTCAAAAATTGTATTTGAATTTTTTATTTGCTTTTTTGTTGTGTGCTTTGTTTTTTTAGGCTCAGATTGGGTCAATTGAGTGAACTCATCTTCAAGCCCATATAATGTGTTTATATCTTGTATAAAATTTTCAGTTTCTTGAGATTTTTTTTCAAGGAATTGATTAATCTCGTTATAGATATTATTTAACACAATCTGGGAATATTTTTGATTAATTAATGCACAAGGAACAGATAAGTTTTGCAAAACTGTTAAAACATCTAGCTTGGCAAACTCAGTTATTTTTCCATCAACAGGTTGTCCCCAAGCTTCATTGTTTAAATATGATATAACCGTAGCTTCCTTATCTTTATAAACTTTTAAAAAAGAGTTGTTTCCACCATTAAGTAAAAATTTGCTTATTAAAAATTTATTTGAATATTTATTCCCGTTTGGAAAAGGTAAGCCCAACATTTTATAAATTTCTGAAATTATATATTGGTCGCTTAAGCGCCAAAAAAATTTGATTTTATTGTCTTTTAATACTATATCTTTTCCATTTTCATCTTTACAAAAAACTTCAATGAATGTGGTCTTTGTAAAATTTGTAGATTGAATTTTTAAAACTATT
>CALVNP010000002.1 GCA_944349805.1 uncultured Clostridia bacterium | reverse complement strand
TGTAATTACTATTTCGATTTTACTAGTGAAACATCACTTTGAGAACATACATTTACATTCAAATATGTTGTAGATAGTAAAGTTTTAGCTTCATACAAAAAGACAATGCAAATTTCTTCAAAATATGATAATGACTATGATTTCACATATTCATATAATTCTTCTTTACCAACAAGCGCAGTTTTAGGTGTTGAAAAAACACTTCCTTCTGTTGTTGGTGTTAATAGCAACACTAAAGATGAAATTGGTGTTTACTACACCGTAAAAGTTGAATACGAAAAAGGTACTTCAATTAAAGATGTAACAACTGAAGTTATTAGCGTAAATGAAAACGGTGAGTATGTTTTCACTGCTAATGAAGAAGGTAATTACACATTTACTTATACAGTTAAGGATTACAAGGGTAAAGTAGCAAAAGTTTCAAGCTCAAGTTTCCAAATTAAAGATGTAAAAGATTCACAAAAACCATCACCTGTTGTTGTTGAACCTTATACAGAAATTACAGATGAAACATATGTTGAAGCTGAACATAAATTAGCTAACAATGTTAACATTTCAACATCACCAATCCTTGTTTATCCAATTTATGCAACAGACAACGCAAATGCTTTTGTTGAAAACAATTTAAAACTTTACAGAGTTCTTGAAAATTCTTCAAATGATGAAATTTTTGATGAATCTAAAATAGATGCAGATATAAATGGTAAAATTTTGGTTTTCAATTCTGATATCAATCTTGCTGATTATACTGATGACCAAGAAGTTATTAATGGTTATAAAAAATCACAACTTTACATTGTTGAAGATGTTGAAATTAAACAAGATACTTACACAATTTACTACAATGCTGAAGATAAAGCTGGTAATGAAAATTCAATAAGTTATACTATCAGAGCTTTAAGCGATTTCACTTATAATGATGAAGATAAACCTGAAGTTACTTTTACAGAGAATTTACCATCAGCTGTATTCTTCAATGAAAAAATCACTTTTGCAACTCCAACTGCAAAAGATGTAAACACAAAAACAACTTCTTATGTTGATACAAGAATAAAAGTTGATGTTAAATATGCATTATATGCTGGGGATTCTTTATTAGAACAGAAAGGCATTGATGATGAAGATACATTGTTAGTTTGGAATGAAAAGACATCTAAATATGAAATTACAGTGCCAGACACATATCCAACAGCAACAAAGCTTGTTGTAACTGCAACAGCAGAAAATGATAGTGGAATTGTTGGAACATCTGAAAAGACGGTTGTTATTACAAATTCAGGTGATACAATGGCAACAACAATTGAATCTGTTACTATAGATGGATTAAATGAAAGTTATATTCAAGGTTCAGAGATAGTTCTTCCTACAATTGTTTATAACGAAGACCTTCCTGAATATATGAGTTATACAATTGAAATTAAACACGAATCAGGTTCAACATTTACTGCTTATGATGCTCAAAAGAGTGTTGTTGATTCAGTTGATTATAAAACTGTAACATTCAGCGACGCTAAATTTACAGCTACTAAATCTGGTTCATATGAAATTTCATATGTTACAAAAGATGCTGGAAATAATATTACAGTTAAACAATTTACATTGGTAGTTTCTGAAGATCCTAATTCTTCTGAAATAAGAATGATAGGTCTTCCATCAGCTATCAATGAAGGTAAGTTAGAACTTGGTGAAACAGCTGATTTAGCAATTCCAACTTTAACAACTGACTTAGAGTATTCTTATGAAGTTCAAGTTGTTAGTGGACCAACAGGAGCTGAAATAAGCAATTATAAATTTACTCCATCAACAGTTGGAACATATAGCTTGCAATATGTAGCAACAGTTGCTGGTAGAGCTGAACAAATTAAGAGTAAAGTTTATACAGTTGAAGTTGTAGATACAACAGGACCAACAGTTGGAGAAGTTTACTATCCAAACGAGGCAACAACAGGTGATTTCTACATCCAAAGACCAGATATGGAAGATATCAGTGGAATTGATTTAGAAAATTCACAAATCAAAATTTCATCAACAAGGTCAACAACAACATTCAAATTGTCAAAACTTTTAGCAAACGGTGTATCTAAGCCAGATAATGACAACTCCTATACAAACCTTGAAGCAGATGGTACTATTAAATACAATATTGCACATAATAACCTTTTGTACACAATTGAATATACAATAAAAGATATTTATGGTAATACAACAACAAAATCATATCAAATCAAAGTTGGTGATACAGAAATGCCAACACTTGATGTACCTGATGATATGTTTAAGGAATCATATAAATTTGCTGAATTTGGAGAAGACAAACCTTTAACAATTGATATCAGCAAAATTACAGCTGAAGATAATAATGAATTGACAACAGACGATTACACAACAGTTGAAGACTATATTAAAAATAAATTGACTGTTAAAGTTGAAAATACTTCAACAGGAACTGAATTAAAAACTACTGTTGATGGAAAATATGTATACAATATTAATGAAGTTGGAACATATAAGGTTACATTCTCATTGTCAGATGTAGCAGGCAATGTAAGAACTGTAACAAGAACATTCACAGTTACAGAAGACACAACAACACCTATGACACAAGAAGAAATTATTGGAACAGTGTTAATTGTTGTATCAGTTTTAGTACTTGCTGGTGTGGTAATATATTTCGTTGTTTCAAAGAAAAAAGCTAAATAATAAATAAAAAACGAAACCTTGTGTTTCGTTTTTTTTATTATAATATTGTAAGTTTTTTAGGAAATAATATTATTATGTTAGATAAAATGAGTAAGGAAGTGTTAAAGTTCCTTTTAGAGTTTTGTAAAGATGGCTCATTTCAAGTATTAGAATATGATGATATTATTAGAGCATTGACATCAAATTATAATTTAGATAAAGAGGGTATTGTACAAATTCTAAAACATCTTAATTCTCTAGAATATATCACTATAAAATATAGAGATGATAGTGTTGTTTGTGTTTCTACTCTACCTTTAGGAAGACAATATATAGAATCTGAAGAAGAAAAGAAAAAAAATATTGTTAAAATTAAAAATATGGCAAAGGGTGCATTTATTTCTGCCTTACTTGCCGCATTAATTGGAGCATTTTTGGGAACACTAATTTATAATATCATTTTCTGAGGTTAACTTTTAGTGTTAGATAAAAAGGAAAAGATGGTAATGATGTTTTTAAGTGAGGTGTGCCAAAGTAAAAGGTCATATCTTATTTCTGCACAACAAATTGCAGAATATGTTTCAAAAAAGTATATTTTATCTATTGCTGAGTTAGACGATATAATGATATCCTTAAACAAGGATAATTATCTTGATTTTATTATATCTGATAGTAAGTCAGGTTATTATTATGTTATAACATTAAAAAATAAAGGTCTTACATTTAAAAAAGATGAGAAAAAAAAGAAAAAAGAGTTGATGATACTTTTTTTAAGAACATTAGGTATAACGGTGCTAAGTTTTGTTTTAGGTATTTTATTAAAAATGATATTTAATGGTTAAATTTTTAAATATATTGTAAAAATATAAAATAAGTGGTATAATATCTAGATGGAAATTAGGAAGTTTGAACTAAAATCTAAATTTAAACCATCAGGAGATCAGCCAGAAGCAATTGAAAAATTAGCAGAAGGAATTGAAGATGGTCTTAAGTCGCAAGTTCTTTTAGGTGTTACCGGAAGTGGTAAAACTTTTACTATGGCAAATCTTATTGCAAAAACAAATAAACCCACACTTGTTATTGCTCATAATAAAATTTTAGCTGCACAGCTTTGTAATGAGTTTAGAGAGTTTTTTCCAAACAATAGGGTAGAGTTCTTTGTTAGTTATTACGATTACTATCAACCAGAAGCATATATTGTTAGTTCTGATACTTATATTGAAAAAGATATGTCAATAAATGAAGAAATTGATAAACTAAGAAACTCAGCAACATCTTCACTATTGGAAAGATCAGATACAATTGTTGTAGCTTCTGTATCCTGCATATACGGATTGGGAAATCCTGATGAATATTTAAAACTTCAAATTTCATTAAGAGAAGGAGAAGAAATTTCTCGAAATGAAGTTATGAAAAAGTTAATCAATATTCAATATTCTAGAAACGATATAGATTTTCATAGGACTACTTTTAGAGCAAAAGGAGATGTTCTAGATATTTTTCCTGCTAATAGTTCTGAAATTGCAATTAGAGTTGAGTTTTTTGGAGATGAAATTGAAAGCATATTTGAGTTTGATCCTGTTTCTGGAAATAAAATAAACAAATTAAAACATATAGCAATTTATCCAGCATCTCATTATGCTGTTGGTTCGGAAAAATTAGAGCTTGCATTAAAGCAGATTGAAGAAGATTGCAAAAAAGAAGTAGAACAATTTGAAAAAGATGGAAAACTTATTGAAGCACAAAGATTAAAAGAAAGAACTAATTATGATATTGAAATGATGAGAGAACTTGGATATTGTAATGGTATAGAAAATTATTCAAGATATTTTGATGGGAGAAATATCGGAGAAGCACCATTTACATTAATGGACTATTTTCCAGATGGTTATTTAACCTTAATTGATGAAAGTCATATGACTATTCCACAAATAAGGGCAATGTACAATGGAGATAGAGCAAGAAAAACAAGTTTGGTGGATTATGGATTTAGATTGAAATCTGCTTTTGATAATAGACCATTAAATTTTGAAGAGTTTAACTCAAAATTGGGGCAGGTTGTTTATATTTCTGCAACTCCATCAAAATATGAGCTTGGACAAGCTGGTCAAGTTGTTGAGCAACTTTTAAGGCCAACAGGACTTTTAGACCCAATTGTTGAAGTTATAAAAACTGAGGGGCAAATTGAAAGATTAATGCTAGAAATTGAAAAGGTTATTGAGAAAAAGCATAGAGTTCTAGTTACAACATTAACTAAAAAAATGGCTGAAAGCTTGACTAGTTATTTGATAGAAAAGGGGATAAAAGCTAAATATTTGCACTCAGAAATTGACACTATGGAAAGAATAACAATTATTAATGGACTTAGAAATGGAGATTTTGATGTGTTGGTTGGGATTAACTTGTTAAGAGAAGGTTTAGATTTGCCAGAAGTTGAATTGGTTGCAATTTTAGATGCTGATAAAGAAGGCTTTTTAAGAAGTGAAGGGGCATTAATTCAAACGATAGGTAGAGCAGCAAGAAATTCAGAAGGACGAGTTATTATGTTTGCTGATACAATAACAGATTCTATGAAAAGAGCGATTGAGGAAACGGCAAGGAGAAGAAAAATACAAAACGATTTTAATATTAGACATAATATAGTACCTAAAACAATTATTAAAGAAATTAAAAACACTTTGGAAATTTCGGAAAAAATATATGATGATGGGCTCAAAAAAAGTGATATATCTAAAGAAATTGAAAGATTAAAGGGACTTATGAAGATTGCATCAACAAATTTAGATTTTGAAACTGCTATTGAGCTTAGGAATAAAATTACTGAATTAAAAAGAAGGGAAAATGAAAGATAAAATAAAAGTTATTGGAGCAAAAGAAAATAATTTAAAAAATGTAAGTTTAGAAATACCAAGAGATAAATTAATTGTATTTTCAGGTGTGAGTGGGTCAGGAAAGTCCACTCTTGCTTTTGATACAATTTTTGCAGAAGGGCAAAGAAGATATATGGAAAGTTTGTCTTCTTATGCAAGAATGTTTTTAGGTCAAAGTCAAAAACCAGATGTTGAAAGTATTGAAGGGCTTTCTCCTACTATATCAATTGATCAAAAAAGTACTAATCACAATCCAAGGTCAACAGTAGGGACTGTTACTGAAATTTACGATTATTTAAGGCTTTTATTTTCAAGACTTGGTGTTCCTTACTGTCCAAACTGTAATAAGCCAATTGAAAAACAAAGTATTGATCAAATTGTTGACAAAATAATGTCTTATGGTGATGGTGAAAAAATTTTAGTTATGGCACCTGTTGTCAGACAGCAGAAAGGTGCGCAACAAAAACTTTTTGATAGTTTGAAAAAAAGTGGATTTGTTAGAGTTGAAGTTGATGATAATATTTATACCCTTGATGAAGAAATAAAGCTTGATAAAAATGTAAAACACGATATAAATGTTGTTGTTGATAGACTTGTTGTAAAAGAAGAAATTTTAACAAGACTTACAGAAAGTGTTGAAACATCATTAAAATTATCAGAGGGCTTAGTTATTATTTCTCATAATGAAGAAAAAGAACTTTTTTCAACTAGTTTTTCTTGCCCAATTTGTGGATATTGTTTAGAGGAAATTTCTCCAAGATTATTTTCTTTCAATGCACCATTTGGAGCTTGTCCAACCTGTACAGGACTTGGTTATACGGAAGATATAGAAGAGTCAAAAATTTTAAAAAATTCACATTTAAGTGTTAATCAAGGAGCTTTTAACCATACAGGCTGGAATATTTTTACAGGTGCAATGGCAAAAATGTATTTTAATCTTGTTTCCAAAAAATTTGGAATAAACTTGGATACGCCATTAAAAAATTTACCTAGAAAACATATTGAAATACTTTTATATGGCTCTAATGAATTTTTAGATAATGAACATAGATATAAATTTGAAGGTATTTCCAATAATTTAAAAAGAAGATATTACGAGTCTAATTCTGAGTTTATTAAATTTGAAATAAAAAAATTTATGAGTGAACAAACTTGTAAACATTGTAATGGTTCTAGATTAAATGAAAATGCTTTATCTGTCAAAATTGATGGAAAAAATATTGCTGAGTTTTGCAATATGAGTGTTGATGTACTTTATGAATACTTAGATGAATTAAAGTTTAAAAAATATCAACAAGAGATTGCTGATACAATTTTAAAGGAAATTAAAGCTAGATTAAAATTTTTAATTGATGTTGGCTTAAATTATTTGACACTTTCAAGAAATGCTCAAACACTAAGTGGGGGAGAATCTCAAAGAATAAGGCTTGCAACTCAGATTGGAAGTGGCCTTGTAGGTGTGTTATATATTTTAGATGAACCAAGTATAGGGCTTCATCAAAGAGATAATGATAGATTGCTTGCAACCTTATTTAAACTCAGAGATTTAGGAAACACGCTTATTGTTGTGGAGCACGATGAAGATACCATTAGATCTGCTGATTATATTGTTGATGTTGGTCCATATGCAGGAATACACGGAGGAGAAATTGTTGCAAGTGGAAACTTGCAAGATATTTTAAATTCTGAACAATCCGTGACAGGTAGATTTTTAAGTGGTAAAGAAAAGATTGATGTTCCATCTGAAAGAAGAATTCCAAAAAATTTTTTAAAGGTTAAAGGAGCAAAGGAGCATAACCTAAAAAATTTAAATGTTGAAATTCCACTTGGTGTTTTTACAGCTGTTACAGGTGTTTCTGGAAGTGGTAAAAGCAGTTTGGTTAATGGTGTGTTATATCCTTATTTATCTAATGAATTAAATAGAAGCAAGCTTGAAACAGGGGAATTTGATAAAATCGAAAATGTAGATTTGCTTGACAAGGTTATATCAATTGACCAAGCACCCATTGGCAGGACCCCAAGAAGTAATCCTGCAACTTACACAGGTGTTTTTACTCCCATAAGAGAGCTTTTTGCAAGTACACAAGATGCAAAAGAAAGAGGATACTCAGCAGGAAGATTTAGCTTTAATGTTAAAGGTGGAAGATGTGAAATTTGTGAAGGTGCAGGTGTGAAGGAAATTGAAATGTATTTCTTGCCAGACATTGAAGTTCCTTGTGAAATGTGTAAGGGGAAAAGATATAATAGGGAAACATTAGAAGTAAAATATAAAGGTAAAAGTATTTCCGATGTGCTTAATATGACGGTTGAAGAAGCAATGAACTTTTTTGAAAACATTCCATCTATTTATACAAAAATAAAAGCACTTTACGATGTTGGTCTTGGCTATATCAGACTTGGACAATCTGCCACAACTCTTAGTGGTGGGGAAGCACAAAGGGTTAAACTTGCAACGGGACTTGCTAAGCGAGGAACAGGGAAAACAATATATATATTAGATGAGCCTACAACAGGCCTTCATATGTATGATGTAAAAAAATTGATAGCGATATTACAGAGGTTGGTAGATGCAGGAAACACTGTTTTAGTTATTGAACATAATTTAGATGTAATTAAGTCTGCCGATTATATAATAGATTTGGGACCAGAAGGTGGAGATAAAGGTGGAGAGGTTGTAATAACAGGAACGCCAGAACAAATTTGTGAGTGTGAAAAGTCTTATACGGGAAAATTCTTAAAGCCATATTTAAAAAAGCAATAAATATATAATATTAAACTTATTAAGATTAAAATCACCACTAGTGGTGATTTTTTTTAATAAATAACCTTATAAAATTGCATTTTTGGCAAGCGATAGGAAAGGAAAAATAAAAAAGTAGAAAAGTGTATAATTTCGCTTGACAAAAATGCGGGGGGGGGTAAAATGACTTCGTCAT
>CALVNP010000001.1 GCA_944349805.1 uncultured Clostridia bacterium | reverse complement strand
TTAAAGGAGGGGGAATGGGGGTTGAAATTATATTTAAAATTGCAGCAGTTGGAATTTTGACTGCAGTTGTTGGACAAGTTTTAAAGCATACCGGTAAAGAAGAAATTGCAATGCTGACAACACTTGCTGGACTTGTAATTGCTTTATTGATGGTATTGAATTTAATTGTAACATTATTTGATACAGTAAAAGGACTATTCAATTTTTAAAAGGAATTATGGATTTATTTAAAATTTTAGGAATTGGTTTAATAACTTGCATCACTAGCTTAATTGTAAAACAAGTAAAGCCTGATGTTGCATCAATTATTTCAATTGCTGGTGGGGTTGTGATACTTTTGATGGTGGTCGATTATGTCGCTCAAATTTTTGATGTTTTTAAAGTTGTTATGAATAAAACAGGTTTACCATCAAACTTATTTAGTATAGTTTTAAAAATTGTAGGAATTGGATATTTAACAGAATTTGCTGCAAATATTTGTTCTGATGCTGGTAGCAATAGCTTAGCTGATAAAATCCTATTAGCAGGAAAAATAATGATATTGTTTATGAGTTTGCCTATTATAACTAACATTATTGATATTGTGGTGGAATTGCTATGAAAAAATTTTTTATCGCAATATGCGTTTTTGTTTTTGTTTTTTCTTTTCAATCACCATTTTCTAATGTTGCTTATGCCGAAGAAGATGTATCATTAGAAGAAGAATTGGAAGAAACTGTAAATAATCAAATTGATGATTTAGATTTAAGTGGGCTTGAAAGTGTTTTAGATAGTTTAAATAAAAATCAAAGCTCTATTTTTGGTTCTAGCAGTTTTATTGAAAAAATGCAAAGCATTTTAAGCGGTGAATTTTCTGATAATGCAGGCAGTGTTTGGCAAGCAATATTGCAACTTATTTTTGAAGAACTTTTGCAATTTTTGCCTTTAATAGCAACAATAATTGCCATTGCAATTTTGTCTGGTATGATAGGTGATTTGCGAACGGCTAATTCAAAATCAATTGCTGATATAACACATTTTGTATGTTATGGAGTTATAATCATTTTAGTTATAAATGCCTGTACAAATGTTTTGACGCTAACATCTTCAACACTTCAAGGATTAAAAAATCAAATTGATGTTGCATTCCCCATACTTTTAACAATTTTAACAGCAATAGGGGGAACATCATCTGTGGGAGTATATCAACCCTCTGTTGCCTTATTTTCTGGTACTATAATGCAAATTTTTACCCTTGTGTTAATGCCGTTGTTTATTTTTTCTCTTGTATTTATAATCATTTCCAATTTATCACACTCGGTTAAATTAGAAAAATTTAGTGGTTTTTTTAATAGCTTATTTAAATGGATAACAGGGGCAATTTTTACTATATTTATAGGATTTTTAGTCATACAGGGTATTACAGCAGGAAGTTTAGATACCGTCTCGATAAGAACAGCGAAGTATGCTATAAGGAGTTATATTCCTATTTTGGGAGGGTATTTATCAGAAGGTTTTAATGTTATTATGGCAAGTTCAATTTTAATTAAAAACGCAGTTGGGGCAAGTGGTCTATTTTTGATGTTTGCTAGTGTAATTGTTCCTATCGTTGAAATTGTACTGCTAATGCTTTGTTTGAAATTGGTCGCTGGTATTTTAGAACCCCTTACTGATAGTAGAATTTCTAATTTTATAAGTGGAGTTGCAAAAAGTTTAATTATGCCTATTGTATTAATAATTGGTGTTGCTTTTATGTATCTTATCTTTATGGGACTAATTATTTGTACAGGGAATTTTATTTAGGAGTAAATATGACAGCTTGGATTTTGGCAATAACAGGTGTTACTGTTTTATCAGTGTTGGTAGATTTAATATTACCTAATGGTCAAACATCAAAATATATAAAAAATGTTTTTGCCTTTATTATGATTTTTGTTATTATTTCGCCTTTACCATCTATTATAAATGGGAAGTTTACAATAGACAATATTTTAAGTACGGAAGAAATAACCATACAAGAAGATTTTATATATCAGGTAAATAAAGATAAGTTATTGGCATTAGAAAAGAATATAACTCAAATTCTTGAAGAAAAAGGTTTGAAAAATGTTATTGTCACTATCAACGCAGACATTTTTGAAATTGATATGCAATTAAAGTCGGTTAATGTCGATTTATCTGATTTGGTTATAGATGAAAATTATACACATATAGATATAAAGAAAACAGTAACTGATGTTGTTAATCAGATTGTTGGAGAGGAGGTGGTTGTGATATTTAATGAATAGCTTTTTTGAAAGATTTTTTAAAAAACTTAAAAGCATAAAACATATTGAAATATTAATTGCTGTTTTGTTTGGAGTTATATTACTTACCTTATATTTGACTACAATAAATAATGCAGATAAAAACTCTTCTTCAACAAGCTCTGGTTATTCATTTCAGGTGGAGAGTAAACTAGAAAGTGTTTTATCTGAAATTGATGGAGTAGGGAATGTTTCCGTAATGGTTATGCTTGAAGAGGGGACAGAACTAAATAGTGAAATAGTTCCAAAAGTTAATTCAGTTATTGTTGTTGCTGGAGGTGCAAAAGATTACAAGGTTAAGCTTGAAATTTTAAAAGCTTGTGAAGCCTTATTAAATTTACCTGCTGAAAATATTGAAATATTAATTGGAAAATAAATTTAAAGGAGTTTATATGTTAAAAAAGAGAACAAAAATAATAATACTTGTGGCAATGGTTTTATTACTTGGTGTTACTGGATATTTAAATATAGCATTGAATAATAGTGTTGTAAATGCTGGTGGAAGTGCTATAACTTCATATAATTATTTTGATAGCTATAGAACCGATCGAGCAGCAACAAGAGAAGAAATGATAGCAACTTATGATGCTATAATAACAAGTGCTGATTCAAGTGAACAGGCAATTCAAGAGGCAGAAACTGCAAAACTAGCATTGGTGAAACAAATGGAAGAAGACCTTGCGTTAGAATACTCAATTAAAAGCCTTGGATATTCCGATGCAATTGTTACAACATCTACAAATTATATTAATGTAATTGTGAAATCTGGAGAAATGACATCAGCGCAAGTATCGCAAATTTTAAAAATTATCACAGATCAAACGGATTATAAATATAATACTGTAAAAGTAATTCCTGTTGAATAAAATAGAGTTTTTACTCTATTTTATTTTTAAAATAGTTGATTAAAAAATTTATTTTATGATATAATCTTGTCAGGGAGATAGTATGGCAGATTTAAAAAAGGATTTTACAAATAAAGGTAATATAACTTGCAACAAAAATATTTTGCTTTCAATAATTAATCTTGCCACAAAAGAGATTAGTGGAATTGCGTCATTATCAAATAAGTTTAAGTGTGCATTTAAAAGAATTTTTTCTAAAAAAGATTTCAATGGCGTAAAAGTAAATTTTGATGTTAATGGAAATTTGTGCGTGGATATATATGTTAATGTGTATAATGGAGTAAGTATTCCCGATATAGCATACAAGGTACAAGAAAATGTTAAAAATAATATTGCTTCAATGGTTGATATGAAAGTCGCAAAAGTCAATGTATTTGTTGTTGATGTTGAATTTAAGGAAGAGGTTGTAATTTAGGGGGATAATATGCGCAAAGATGCAAGAGAATTTGCTTTTAAGATGATTTTTGAAAATTTGTTTCCCGATTGTGATGAGGGTTTAACCTATGATACATTGCTAGAACAAACATCATTGAGTGAAGAAGATGTAAAATTTTATAATGAAATTTTTAGCGAATACAAAAGCAATAAAAACGACATTGAGAAAATTGTAAAAAGTGCTTGTGAAGGATATCAGCTTGAAAGAATATATAAAGTAGATTTGGCATTAATGTATTTAGCTATTACTGAAATAAAATATGTAAAAACTCCAATCGCTGTTGCTATAAATGAAATTTTAAATTTGTCTAAAAAGTATTCAACGGAAAAGAGTCAGTCATTTATAAATGGCGTTTTGGCGAAGGTAGTAAAATCTGTATGATAAGTGATAGAGCAATATCTGTAACTCAAATTTCAATGTATATAAAAAACATATTTGATTCGGAGGAACTTCTAGAAAACATAGATGTTTTTGGAGAGGTCTCCGATTTTAATATTTCTCGAGGAATTGCATATTTCAGTTTAAAAGATGAAAACGCACTTTTACCTTGCGTTGCATTTGATGGTAGTTCATTATTATCAGTAAAGAATGGTGATATGGTGATTGCAACAGGTACTCCTAAATATTATGTTAAAGGTGGAAGGCTTTCGTTCAATATTAAAAGGCTTACACCTTATGGAATAGGGAATTTGTTTGAGCAGTTTTTAAGATTAAAACAAACTCTTGACAATGAAGGATTATTTGATGAGGCTCATAAGAAAAAAATTGATATAAAAAAAATAAAGAGAATAGGGGTTGTGTCATCAGAGTCTGGAGCAGTTATACAAGATATTATAAATATAGTAAGCAGAAGAAATCCTAATGTAGATATAGTTTTGTTTCCTGTAAAGGTTCAAGGTGTTAATGCTGAACTTGATATTTGCAATGGAATTAATTTTTTTTCTAACTATGATGGGGTCGATGTGATTGTTGTTGCTAGAGGTGGTGGATCATTAGAGGATTTACAACCTTTTAATACTGAAATAGTTGCAAGAGCTGTATATTCATCTAACAAACCCGTTGTTTCAGCAGTTGGACACGAAACGGATTTTACAATAATAGATTTTGTTGCCGATTTAAGAGCTCCAACTCCAAGTGCCGCTGCTGAACTTTTAACAGAAAATATAATGGAACAAAGATATAGTTTAGATGATAAATTAAAAAGATTAGTTAAAAGTATGACCCAACTTATTGATAATCAAAATTTAAAATTAAACTATTCTATAAATAAAATTGCAATGATTGCAGATTCGTTCATCAATGAAATAAATTATGTTATAACTTTAAAACAAACTAAATTAAATAAGTTAAACCCAGAAGAAATTATGAAATTGGGCTATGCTAAGGTTAATAGGGGAGATGAAATAATAGTAAGCGCTAAAACAACAAAAGTTGGAGATAATTTGGAGTTAACATTTATTGATGGAAAAGTTAATGTTGTAAGGAGATAAAAATGACATTTGAAGAGGGAATGAAAGAGTTGGATGAAATTATTCAAAAATTAGAAGGTGGCAAGGTTGGTTTAGCAGAAGGGACAAAATTGTTTGAGAGGGGAAATAAACTTGTAGAAGACCTCTATAATGAATTTACAGAAAGTAAGGGTAAAATTTTTGTGATTAAAGAAAATATAGAAAAATTTATTGATAAAAAATAATTTGCAAATTTTTATAGTGTATGGTATAATATCTATGCGAAGGTGTAGTATCCTAGTCAACAAACTTTGCTTAGAAGGTGATGAAATAGGCACCAAAGGGCATAGCTATGAAGTTTCTGGTGTTAGTTTTGATTGCCCAAATTGGGACTGATGCTGGAAGTTAAGATTTTTGGACGCATTGTAATGGCATACAATATCCGATCCAATTATCGTGGAGACCTAAGAGGGTGGGGTTGACTACTTCTTAGGATAGGAACCTGCATTGCGATGTATAAGTTGTGTGCAGTGTAGCCTGCTTTGAGTGACATATTTGGGATTTGGAATGTATTACTTTATTTATTGTTTGGCCAATCAATAAACAAAGTTTATCTGATGAAATGTATGTTGCAAAACTAAGCTAAGAGCGAAGCTAGTTGTTAAGGAAAGCTTCTAGGCTATTGTTAAAGGAGTTTAACAGTTTTTTCGGGGATTATAGTGTGATCTAAGTGGCGATTCGGTGCAAGGCTCTGCTGAAAAGGAAACTGCTAGAGTGGTGACACTCAGCTGTGGAGCTTGGGAAATCCAACCGAACCTATGTCGCAAGGTTTACTCGAGAAAATACCTTCGCCTATTTTTTTAAAATTTGGTTAATATAAAAAAATATAAAAACATAATATATAGAAATGGATAATGATAATTTAGATAATAAACAAAATAATGATTTAAAAAAGAACAAGCAGAAGGCAAAAAGCTTAAATAAAAAAGAAGCGTTTTGGGTGTGGCCGATTAAAATATTTTTTCTAGCTGTCGCACTTTCTCTATTATTTAGTGTGTCAAGTGAACTGCTGATGAGTGGGGCAGGGGTTGTAGTTTCAATCATATGTATAATATTTTTTATTTCAGTTAGTGTTATAACTGATATGATTGGAGTTGCTGTTACAGCTTGCAATCCTGAACCTTTTAAAGCTATGGCATCAAGAAAGGTTAGGGGAGCGAAGGAATCTTTATTTTTAATAAAAAATGCTGATAAGGTTGCATCATTGTGTGCAGATGTTGTGGGGGATGTTTGTGGTATTCTTTCAGGTGCTGCAGGGACTACAATTTTGTATCACATTATAACAGACACATCAACAGAAGCATACGAAATAATAATAGCTTCGTTGGTCTCTGCAATTATTGCTGGTTTAACAATTTTTGGTAAAGCAATTTTTAAGCGATATTCTATGAATAATTGCAATAAAGTAATTTTAACCTTGGGAAAATGTTTAAGTATATTTTCAAGAAATATGAAGGATAAAAAGAAAAAAAATACAAATACAGATACATTAAACAATAAAGAAAATAACATATAATACAAAAAACCACAGCTGACAATGAAGTGAACCCAATTTTTGCTCCGCAAAAATAAAAACCACTTTAATAAAAGTGCCTCCTATGATACAATTATCATAGGAGGTATTTTTATGGCTATTAAAGGACAAAAATTTAATTCTTACTCACC